>DASVTG010000271.1:0-14952 GCA_036387695.1 Hymenobacter sp.
GAGTCTAGCAAGGGGGAATCATCTGGCATCAATCTCAACCTTGGCGCTTGCTTGTTCGAAAAGTTGAAATGCGGACCATAGCTAGCCGCCAGGGCAGCAATAGATGCGGTCAGCTTTAATAAGAACACTCCTAGTATATAAGGACGCTGAAAGACTTTCGGGAAGAGCGTTTGCATAACGGATAAAGCAAAAAGGCCGTGGTGATGCCACCACGGCCCTGTGAGGCAGGTTTATTCGATACTTAATCGGCTAAAGGAACTAGCCGACGGGCCAAGAGGAGATTGGAGTCGGTTTGGCGCCAGTTGTAACCGGTGCCGAAGGGAAGGGCTTTGGCGCGGTGAACGGTGTCGCGGTAGGCGGCGGTAAGTTCGGGCTGATAGTGTTTGGCGAAAAGGTTGATGGGCCGCCGGTAGGCACCGTAGTAATTAAACTGCCAAGCGCCTTTTTGGAAAAACTTCATGGCGATGCCGGAGTCGTCCTGCAGGATGTAGCGGCTGCGACGGAGGATTAAGCGACGAACTTGGTTAAAATAGGCTTTGTGCATTAAGTACGTGGCCGACTTCACGTAGGTGGTCAGCGGGCCTAGACTGCGCACGAATTCTACGGGAGCTTTATTGGCCTTCAATTTCCAATCGCTGAGGTCGGCGGAAAAGTAGTAGACGGTTTTGGCTTGTCCGTCAGGACCACGCAGCTTCATTTCCACTCCAGGGACGGCTTTGGTGCCTTTCGTCTGAGCGGTGTCGGTGGCACTGTCTTGCCGGTGGCCGGTGGCGTCGAGCTGCACGGAACGGATGCCCGTGACTTGGTTGCCGGTGCGAGCGGCGAAGAGCATCATGAGCGGCAAGGCGCCGTCGAGTTCGACTGACTTTAGGTCGACGGCCATGTCGTTGGTGCGGAAAAAGCTGAAGTTGAGGACTGACCAAAGCGAGGCTTTGACGGCTGAAAACAACTTGGGATTTTCGAGGGAGGAACGGGCGGGAACGCTGCCGACGGGTTCGAGGCCCATCAGCACGTAGGTTTGGCTGGTGGGGAACATCGTGAAGACGTTCAGAAAATCGGGGCCACTGAAGGGATAAAAGATGGTGGGGCTGTTGGCGTGCACAGAATCGAGCTCGGTGCTGGCCCACTTGGTCATGCTGGTGGTGTGGGTGGCGCGGTATTTATCCCAGCTTTTGTCTTGGTCTTTGGCGAAAGCCTGCCAGATGGGCTGCGCGGCGAGTTGGGTGAGGTTGCTGTGCTGGCTGGGCTGCTGGCCGCCGAGGAACATGGCCACGTCCTGGGCGTAAGCGGTATCGGGAGCAGCAAGGCGGCTGGGGCGCGGAGTGGTGCGGGACGCGGCCGAAAGCTGAGGAGCGGCTGCCTTGCTGGAATCGATGGCATCTGCGGTGGTAGCCATGGTTTCTTCCCGTGCAGAAGAAGCAATGGTTTCGGATTTGGTGGTCGACTCAGAGCAGGCAGCGAGCAAGAGCAGAGCGACCGGCAAAAACCGGAGCGCAACGGTGCGGAGGTACATTATGTAAAAGGAGTATGGAAAACGGTTCGCTTTAATTGGCAAAGCCTGACTTATTAACGCAAGTTACGCCGATGGATTATTGGCCTTTTGGCGGCACTGGCACTGCGCCAGAACGAGTGGTAAGAAAATAGACAAAGACGCCAACTGCCAACGTGGCTAAGCCATAAAGTGACTCGATGGGTTTTTCGCTTAGAATGAAAGCCAGCGTCCAGCAGCTGAGGCCAAGGAAAACGAGGGGGGTAATGGGATAGCCCCAGGCACGATAAGGGCGCACCAAATCGGGCTGGCGCCAACGCAGAATAAAGAGGCCCAGCACGGTGAGAAAGGTGAACAGGTTCAGGACGAAGCCTGCATAAACCAGCACACCTTGAAAACTGGGCTTGAGAATAAAGGCCAAGGTGATGACCGTTTGCAGGGCCAATGCGCGCACGGGGATGCCGACTTGGCTTTTGGGTGCCAGGAAGCTTAGGGCTGGAATGTCCTCTCCCATGGTTTGGACGATGCGCGGACCGGCGAAGACCATTGAGCTGATGGTAGAAACAAGCAACGCCGCGATGACGCCGCCCATGAGCCGCCCGCCCAGGGGGCCAAACAGCGACGTAGCCGCTACAAAGCCAACTTCTAGTTGTCCCTTCAATTCTCCCATCGGCGTAGAGCGCAAAAACACGTAGTTGAGTCCTACATATAATAAGAGTACCACGGCCGTGCCCGCCAGCAGGATGCGTGACAGGTTACGCTTGGGATTTTCAATCTCGCCGGTTACGTACACGGCGGCGTTCCAACCCGAGTAAGCGTAGCTCACATAAACCAACGACACGGCAAATGCGGGGCTCAGCAAAGCGCGCCAACCGGCGGCATCGGGCACGAAGCTGAGCGGTTGGCCCTTCCCTACCACCATACCCGCGCCAATGAAAACCACCAACACTCCTACTTTGAGGGCGGTGATGACGACTTGTAACCGGCTGCCCGCGCGGGTGCTGGTGCCGTGCACCAGCGTAAGCAGCAGCACAACCGCTACGGAAAGCCACTCAGGATGCAGGCTTGGCCACACACTTTTGGCATACGTACCCAGTGCCAGCGCCGCCAAGGCAGTAGGAGCAGCAAAACCCACCGTTGCCGATACCCAGCCCGACAAGAAACCCAACGCGGGGTGGTAAATCTGGCTTAAGTAATGGTATTCGCCACCCGAACGGGGCATGGCGGCAGCTAATTCGCCGTAGCACACGGCGCCACATAGGGCAATGAGGCCGCCCACCAACCATAACATTAGCAACGCGAAGCCGCTTTGGATGCCCAGCACCTGAAACCCGAGGCTGGTGAACACGCCCGTGCCCACCATGTTGGCAACGACGATGCAGGCTCCGGTAAGGAAGGTAATTTTGTAAGGGGTTTGGGCAAGCTCAGGCATTCTGCAAAGATGCAAGCGTTGTGCTCGCCGGTTGTGCTGAACGCAGCAAAGCACTTTATCTCGCCGGAACAGAGTATCCGGACGTGACAAAGTGCTTCACTGGGTTGGGCATGGCAAGCGGAACCGCGTCCGCTACACTGGATTTACTCCGCTATGCTGGCAGCTTTGGGCTTTTTATAGAGTGGCACGGTGCTGCATGGCTCCCCGTACATGATGCTGCTGGTGACGGGAAGCAGCTTCTGCATGATGGCCACGTAGGCAAACGTGGGAACGGGTTTGTCGCCACAGCCTTTTACCACCACTTTGGCATCGCGATACTCTTCGACGCCAATGGCCGCAATGGCTTCTTCGAACAATGACTGCTCCAGTGCTTCAAGGTTGCCGAAGACGTACCGGTGAGCGTGGTTTTGCAGCTTGGTCGCGAGCAACATGTAGGCCCAGGTGGGCACAATGGCATCGGCTGAGCAGGTGATGGCCACGTTCTTGCCGTCGTACTGGGTCCAGTCGTGGGTTTTAACGAACTCGCGAAAGTCCTTTTCGCGCAGCATGAGGCCGTGGAAAAGGTTGTCCTTAATGTCGTACACCACCCGTTCGCCGGGATGGATGAATTCTTCTAGATTGAGCGTAACGAGGCCGCTATTGGCGACGCGGTTGACGAAGAGAGGTTCCATGGTTATTGCGATGTAGCGCGACCGTGCCCGGCAGGGACTTTGTGGTTCGCGTCCCTGAACGACCACCAATCGGCGCGGGGGATGCGAACTACAAAGTTCGTGCTACTTGGCTTTCGGCGTTGTGGTGTACACTTCTTTCAAATAAAATGGCTCGTAATACGCCACGTCCTGGAATTCTTGCCGGTGATACGCGGCCAGTGCCAACGCTCCCACCGACACCGCCGAAGGCTCAATCCCTACCAGAAAACCTGCGTTCGGATGCTCCCCTAACAGCGCTTGAAACTTTGAGGCGCCGTTACCGAAGAACAACACGGAACGGTGGGCCAATTGTTCGGCCAGCGTGTTGGCGTCGAGCAACAACGGTGTAGGCGCCATCACCTCCTGCCCCTCGTGGGTGTAAAGCGCGGCATATACTTCCTGCCGCCGGGCATCCAGCATGGGACAAAACAGGTAGTTTTCCGGGCGAGCGGTGCCGGCACCTACCTGCGCAGCCAGCGCCTTTAGCGTACTCACGGCCACCAGCGGAATGTCCAACGCGAAACACAAGCCCTTCGAGGCCGCGGCACCAATGCGCAGGCCGGTGTAGGAACCGGGCCCGTCACTCACGGCTACAGCGGCGACGTCGCCCAGCCGGTGGCCGGTGTTTTCGAGCAGTTGCTCTATTAAGATGGTAAGGTGAGTAGAGTGCGACTTGTCCAGCCGCAATTCAGACTGGCCGATAAGAGAGCCGTTGGCAATGCGGTGCAGGGCAACTGAGCAGACGGGGGAAGAGGTTTCGAGGGAAAGGAGAATGGTACCGCTCACTGTAGCTTTGGAATTTCCTGCAAAAGTTGGCAATGTATAATCTGGAACCGCTAAAGCTTCACTTAGAATCAACTTGGGGTCCTAGCGTCGCGACGAACCCAATCCCTGACCCACATCGCAAGATGAGCAAAAACTTTTCCGTTCTAGCGTTTCCGCCATCTGACAAAACGAGCTGCTGGGTTTACTCAACATTAGGAATGTCGACTAATACACCAGATGCTTTAATTGAACTGCACATTCTGTCCAACAAGGAGGATGCGACATTGATTGAGCTGCTAACCGTTACCGCATCCTTCCACCGCACCGGTACCAACCTCGGCTTACACCATACCGTCAACTTCGGCCGCCCCTGGCAAGATGATTCTACATGCAGCTATGGTTTCCTTTCTCTTCCCTACTTATCAGGAGAAACCCTGGAGATTTTCGATTTCGATGGAAGGCACCTTCATAATCTGTGGTTGCTGCCAATCACGGAAGGCGAGAGGAATTACAAGATTAAAAATGGTTGGGACGCGTTAGAACGGCAGTTTGAGGAATGCGGATTGGATTACCTCAACCCGCAGCGCTCTTCCTGCACATAAAAAAGCAGGCACCTTTCAGCGCCTGCTTTTCATTTTAACGCAACTCAAAACTACTTCGTGCCGGCCGACTTGCGGGCGCTGGCAGCTTGGCCCGAAGGTTTCAACAGCGCGGCGTAGCGGTTGGGGTCGTTCAACACGGCTACGGCTTGGATAATGTTCGGGTCGTCGTCGAAGCCGGCTTCGGTGCGGCCCTTCTCGAAGTAGTAGCGCGACACGATTTCCTGCTCCAGCAATTCCTTGATTTCGGGCTTGAAGCGCTGCAGGTCGTTGGCCTTGTTCACCGTTACCTTTTTGCGGATGGCTTCGAGCTCGGCTTTCACGTCGTCGTAGTGCTTTTCTTCTTTCACCTTTTTGCTGAGTTCGGTGAGGGATTTCTCAGCGTCGGTGCTGTAGCTGATGTTTTTGCCTTGTAGGAAGCCTACGAATTTCTGATAGTCCGCATCGGAAAGCTTGAAGGCGCGGGCGGCCGGAATGCTGGCGTGCTCGGCCCGGTAGCGAGTGGCGTAGTCAAAAAGGTAGCTTTTCTGCAGCAGCACACGGGTAATGTCTGCGATTTCGCGGTCCTGCACCTCAATGTCGGGGGCCACGCCGCCGCCGTCGTACACGGTGCGGCCGGCGGTGGTTTTGAAAGCGGTGCGCAGCGAATCAGGGAATTTGCCCAACGTGCCGTCTTCGCTGCGGTGGGCGTAGTCGATTTCCTGAATGCAGCGCCCGCTCGGGATGTAGTACTTGGCGGTGGTCACCTTCAGCTGCGAGTTGTAGCTCAGCGGCCGGGTAGCCTGAACGAGGCCTTTGCCGAAGGTGCGCTCGCCTACTACCACGGCGCGGTCGTAATCCTGCAATACGCCGGATACGATTTCCGAAGCCGAAGCCGAGCGATTGCTCGTAATGATGGCCACCGGAATCTGGGTGTCGAGCGGCTGGTCGAGGGCTTTGTAGGTTTTGTTCCACTCCGTCACCTTGCCTTTGGTGCTCACCACGTCGAGGCCTTTGTCGATGAAAAGGTTGGAGATATTTACCGCCTCGTTGAGCAAGCCACCGGGATTGTCGCGGATATCAAAGACGATTTTCTTCGCGCCCTGCTCCTTGAGCTTGGTGACCGCGGCGCGCACCTCACGGCCAGCATCCACGGTGAAGCCGCCGAGTTGGAAGTAGCCCACGTCGCCGGAAATCATGCCGGTGTAGGGCACGTTGTCCACCTGAATTTTATCGCGGGTAATGTCGATTTGGATGGGTTTGTCCTGGCCGTAGCGCGTCACCAGCAATTTCACGATGGAGTTGGCCTGGCCCTTGAGGAGCTTGCTGATGTCGGAGTTCGACTTCTTGTCGACCACCACGCCGTTGATGTCGAGGATTTCGTCGCCGGGGAGCAGGCCTGCTTTTTGGGCAGGGTAGCCTTCGTAGGCGGTTTGCACCACGGTTTTGCCGTTGCGCTTCACCACTGAAGCGCCGATGCCACCGTACTGGCCGGTGGTCATGGTGCGAAAATCCTCGATGTCGTCTTCCGGAATGTAGTTGGTGTAGGGGTCGAGCGAGCGCAACATGGCGTCGATGCCCGTTTTCACCAGTTTGGCCGGCGTTACCTCATCCACATAATAAGTATTGACTTCCTTAAAAAGCGTGGCGAAAATGTCCAGGTTCTTCGCGATTTCGAAGTACCGTTCATTGTCAGAAGCAGCCCGGAAGGAAACCAAACCCAGCGTGCTCAAGGCCAGGGTAGCGAGTAGCTTTTTGCGGATAGTCATAGAATACGAGTAGCAGGGAGGCGAATCTACGGGGCGGGGGGCGGAGCGGATGCTTCCGCCGCGGTGCCTGTCAAACGTTGGATACCGGAAATTAATTTTTTTTCCACCAAAGCCAGTGGACTTTTTTCCTTACCCGTGAAGATAATACCAAGAAGAGCGACTTGATGCCCGGTAGGTTGCTCCAGCAACCGATATTTATTGAGCCGGTATGCCTCCCGGATGAGCCGCTTTATCCGGTTGCGGTCGACAGCCCGCTTGAAGGTGCGCTTGCTCACGCTGATGAGCACTTGCGGCGGCGCGGTGGTGGGGGCCGCGCTTTTCACCCATACCATGCGAAGGGGATAAACGCCAAAAGAGGAACCCTGCTTGCCAAAAAGCTCTTCGATGAGCTTCTTGCGGCACAGGTGTTCCTCTTTCGGGAAGGTGTAGCGGCGCGTTGGCGGCGCGGCCCCGGGAACCTCACCCCCCGGCCCCCTCTCCCGTGGAGAGGGGGAGCCAGGTGATTGTGGTTCTTGCATAAAGTGAGCTATTAGCTACCAGCTTTCAGCCAATAGCCAGCTGCTAGCGCTTGTGCTTGCCTTCGTCGGATACGGTGAGGCGCTTGCGGCCTTTGGCGCGGCGACGGGCCAGCACGTTACGGCCGTTGGCGGTTTCCATGCGGAGGCGGAAGCCGTGCTTGTTAACACGCTTGCGCTTCGAAGGCTGATAGGTACGTTTCATGGTATGTCTAGCTTTTCTAGTTTCGAGTTGGGCCGGCAAAGGTACGGGCTTTGTCTGGAAAAGGCAAGGGCCTCAGTCACTTTTAGCTATAGCGCGCGTACTGCCAGTAGCTTTAGGCTCTTTTAACCCCTGCTGGCAATGATTCACTACCGCGCTTCCTTTGATAATCCGCTCACGTTCTATCTGCAAATTGAGATTACACTAGAGGTAGCTGCCGATGCCACTGCGCCGCTGGAACTGCAACTGCCCGCTTGGCGGCCGGGCCGTTACGAACTGCAGAACTTTGCGCAAAAGATTCAGAAGGTCGAGGTATTTGATGCGGCCACCAAGCAGCCCCTTCCCTTTCGCAAGCTCACCAAAGACCGGTGGGAAGTGGCGGGTGCGGCCGGGCGCACCGTGCAGGTGTGCTACAATTTTTACGCCCACCAAATGGACGCCGGCGGCTCCTGGCTCGACGAGTCGCAGCTGTACCTGAACCCCGTGCAGGCCCTGATGTACGCGGAAGGACGCCAAGAAGAAACCTGTGAGTTGGCCTTGGCTATTCCCGATAATTGGCAGATTGCCTGCGGATTGTCCCAAACAAGCCCAAACGTGCTGACTGCCCAGAATTTTGACCAGCTGGCCGATTCGCCGCTCATTGCCAGCCCCACCCTGGTACATCAGGAGTATGAGGCGGGCGGGCTCCCTTTCCATGTGTGGGTGCAAGGCGAAGCAAAAGTAAACTGGCCGCAGCTGTTGAGCGACTTCAAAGCATTTTCGGAGGTGCAGTTGGAAATGTTCGGGGGCTTCCCGGTGGCGGACTATCATTTCCTGAACCAATTCCTGCCCTACAAGCACTACCACGGCGTGGAGCACAACAACTCCACGGTGATTACCCTGGGGCCGGCGGAGCTAATCATGAGCGAGGGCTTGTACAAAGAACTGCTGGGAGTGAGCTGCCACGAACTGTTCCACACCTGGAACATCAAAAGCATCCGACCGGCCGAGATGCAGCCTTATGACTACAGCCGCGAGAACTACTTCCGCACCTGCTTCATTGCTGAGGGCATTACGACTTATTACGGCGAATACCTGCTGGCCCGCAGCCGCGTGCACGCGCCCGAGCAGTATTTTGAGGAATTGAACACGGTGCTGCGCAAGCACTTTGACGATGCAGGCGGGGAAAACCTGTCACTGGCCGATGCATCGATGGATTTGTGGCTCGATGGCTACAAGTCCGGCATACCCGACCGCAAGGTATCGGTGTACCACAAGGGGGCGTTGGCCGCTTTGATTTTGGATTTGACGGTGCGGCAGCTTTCCGGCCACGCCCGCAGCCTTGACGACGTGATGCGGCGGCTGTACGAGGAGTTTGGCAAAACCGGCGTCGGTTACACGGAGGCTGACTACATCCGCATTGTGAAGGAGGTGGCCGGACGCGACATGCAGGCCTATTTTGACAAGTTCATCTATGGCACGGCCCCGCTGACGGAATCCTTGGATAAGGTGCTGCACACCGTGGGGTGCCAGTTGCTGGTGGGCGAAAACGGCTCGGCTTCGGAAAGCACGTTTGGCTTCCGAACGGTGGTGAAGAACGAGCGGACCGAGGTAAGCGCCATCTGGCCCGACTCGCCGGCCGCTGCGGCCCTGACCGTGGACGACGAAATCGTGGCCGTGAACGGCCGCCGCGTGAATCTGAACTTGCAAAGCTTGCTCAGCGGCGAAGAAGCCACTTATGAACTGAGCGTGTTCCGCCAAAACCGGCTGCTGACGGTTGACTTGACTGCAATGCCAGGCATCAGCTTCGGGCAGCGCTACGCCGTCGGCAAGTTGGAGAAAGCCAGTCCAGCGCAACAGGAAGGCTTTAGCAAGTGGCTGGGCTGGGATTTTTAACGAGCCCGCTGACCAATAAAAAGCCCCACCAATTGAGTTGGCGGGGCTTTTTACCTTTGCTTTAGAACCTAATTGGCTTTGCTGCCGGGGCCTTTCTTGGCGTTGGTCGAGTCGATTGACATTGGGCTGTTGCCTTGCGGATTGCTGCGGGGCTTATTGGCCTGCGTGTGGCGCACTTCGTTGAAGTTGCCGCCGGGCGTGTTGTTCTTGGTGTCGTTGCCCTGCTCGGTCAGGTAATTCTGGTTCAGGTTCTGGTTGGTGGACGAATCCACTTTCGGGGTCTTCGTCTTTTTGTGCGTCTCGTTTTCAAAGGGCACTACCGAAGGCTTCGCGTCGGCGGGCAAGGAGGTTTTCTTGGAAGGCATGGCGTGGAAGGCATAAAGTGGAAGATTATTCCTTTTACCCGCACCGGCCCGAAAGAGTTGTGCTTTCGGCCCCGAACCCGCCGTGGCGCGTTCCTACACGGCGGGCACGTTGGCCACAGCCGAAGCCGGCACCACGCGCACCAGTTCGGCAAACTGCGCTTCGCGGGCTTCCACTTCCTCGTCGGAGAGGTTGAGCAAGCGCTCGGTGCCGAATTTTTCCACGCAAAACGACGCCATGGCCGAACCGTGAATGACGGCGCGCTTCATGTTCTCGAAGCTGATGTCATCTGTTGCGGCGAGGTGGCCGATGAAGCCGCCCGCGAACGTATCGCCGGCGCCGGTCGGGTCGAATACTTCTTCCAGGGGCAGTGCTGGGGCGTAAAACACCTTGTTCTTGTGGAAAAGCAAGGCGCCGTGCTCGCCTTTCTTGATGATGAGAAACTTCGGGCCCATGCCCATGATTTTCTTGGCGGCCTTCACCAACGAGTGCTCGCCGCTGAGCTGGCGGGCTTCTTCGTCGTTGATGCTGAGCACGTCCACCATTTCAATGGTGGCGATGAGGTCTTCCAGGGCGATGTCCATCCAGAAGTTCATGGTGTCCATCACAATCAGCTTGGGCCGGTTCACGAGGCGCTGAATGACGAGGCGCTGCACCTGCGGGGCCAGGTTGCCCAGCATGAGGTATTTGCAGTCCTGGTAAGCGTCGGGGATGATGGGGTCAAAATCGGCCAGCACGTTCAGCTCCGTCACCAGGGTTTCGCGCGAGTTGAGGTCTTGCGAGTACTTGCCCGACCAGAAAAACGACTTCTCGCCCTGCTTCACTTGCAGGCCTTCCATGTCCACGCCGTGCTCTTCGAGGAGCATGATGTCGGACTGAGCAAAGTCTTCGCCCACCACCGCCACCAGCTTCACGGGCTTTACCGAATACGAAGCGGAGAGGCTGATGAACGTGGCGGCACCGCCGATGATTTTGTCGGTTTTGCCGAAGGGCGTTTCGATGGCGTCGAACGCAACGCTGCCGATGACGAGAAGACTCATGTAGCTGAATTGTGGTTGGAAAAAAGGCCGTGTTAAAACGGTATTAAAGCAAGCAACAAAAAAGTCCCCGGATAATTCTCCGGGGACTTCATTTTTGTGGGTAAATAATGGGGCTCGAACCCACGACCTTCGGAATCACAATCCGACGCTCTAACCAGCTGAGCTATATCTACCGTGTTTGTTTTGGTGGTGCAAAGATAGAAAAAGAAGCGGAACCGGGCAAAAAAAGTTCTAACGTGGCGATTGTTATCGTTTGCAGTCCTCGCCACTCTCTGTCATCCTGAGCGCAGCGAAGGACCTTATCACACCTGCCATCGTCATTCATAACTGCTCATCGTTCTCCGGCTATAAGGTCCTTCGCTGCGCTCAGGATGACAAACGGCTGCAAAAACCCGACCTTTGCAGAATGGAACCCACGAGCACCGCGTCATTCGACGACTTCAAACTTAACAAACAACTTCTTTCCGCGGTAGCGCAGGCGGGCTTCACCGAGCCCACGCCGGTGCAGCAGCAAACCATTCCGCTGCTGCTGGCCGGGCACGACGTGCTGGGCATTGCCCAAACCGGCACTGGCAAAACCGCGGCTTTCGGTTTGCCGCTGCTGATGAAGGCCAAGTATGCCCAGGGCACCAACCCGCGGGCCCTGGTGCTGGCCCCAACCCGCGAGCTGGCCATTCAAATCGAGACGCATTTAAAGGCACTGGCCGTCAATACGGACCTGCGGATTTTCGCCATTTATGGTGGCTTGGGTCCGAAAACGCAGATTGAAACCATTGCCGCTGGCGTGGACGTGCTCATTGCCACGCCGGGCCGGCTGATGGAAATCTACCTGAAAGGGGCTTTGGTGCTGCGGGACCTGAAAACCTTTGTGATGGACGAGGCCGACAAGATGATGGACATGGGCTTCATGCCCCAGATTCGGCGCATTTTGGAAGTTATTCCCCGCAAGCGGCAGAACGTGCTGTTTTCGGCCACCATGCCGGAGCGGGTGACGCTGCTGAGCGAGGAATTTCTGGAATTTCCGGTGCGCGTGGAGGTGAGCCCGCCCGCCAAAACGGCCTCTACCGTTACCCAGACGCTGTATCAGGCGCCCAATTTGCTCACCAAAATCAACCTGCTGAATTTTTTGCTGCACCGCGACGCCGAGACGATGACGCGCGTGCTGCTCTTCACCCGCACCAAGGAGCACGCCGACCAAGTAGCCCACTTCCTGGAGCGCAAGGCCCCGGCGGGCGAGGTGCGGGTGATTCACGGCAACAAGGGCCAGAATGCCCGCATCAACAGCATGGATGCGTTTCGAGCTGGCGAGGTGCGCTACATGGTGGCGACGGACGTGGCCGCGCGCGGCATTGACGTGCCGCAGGTGACGCACGTCATCAATTTCGACGTGCCCATTGTGCACGACGACTACGTGCACCGCATTGGCCGCACGGGCCGGGCCCAGCACATCGGGGCCGCCATCACCTTTGCCAACGAGGCCGAGATGGTGCACATCGCCGAGATTGAGCAGCTCATCAACCAAGCCATTGAGGTGCTGCCGTTGCCGGAAGAAGTAGTTATTGAGGAAACGCCTTTTGAAGAGCAGCAGAAAATGGGGCGCGAGCTAGACGAGCGCCGCAAGAAGCTGGACCCTACGTTTAAAGGCGCTTTCCACGAGAAGAAAGAGTGGATTAAGCCCGGCGTGACCATTGACAAGCGCACCGGCAAGCCGTTTCAGGAAGGCAAGAAAAAGAGCACCAAGGGCTCCAAAGCCAATGTGGGCAAGAAAGGCGGCTCGGCGCCGGGCGTGAAGGCCATCAAGGCGCGGAAACGGAGGTAATTAGTGGTTAATGATTAGTGGTTAATGGTTAATGCTGTTCAGTCGCTTACTAAGCATTAACCCTTGACCATTAATCATTGACCATTAACCGTCAATGACGGAGCATGTGCCCGAAATGCACGCTGGCAAACGTGAGGGCCCCGCCCCAGAGCACGGCGCTCCAAAACATGTGGAACAGGATGCGCGGCCGCGGCACGCCCAGCAGCGTGGCAATGACGGTTCCGCCGATGGGCGACAGCAGCACGGGCGTCAGGAAGGCGATGCCGCCCATGCCAAACTTGCGAAACACTTTGATGATGTTGCGCGAGCGTTTCGTGAAAATGGGCTCGCGGCGCAGGCGGCGTTGTTTTTGGCGGTGCTGCATCCAAACGCGGCCAATGCCCGAGAAGATGAACACGCTGGTCATCATGCCGGCCACGGTGAGGCCCATGGTGGGCCAGAAGTGCAGCCCCATGGAAGTGCCGGCCAACGGGCCGCCCAGAAACTTAACTGTGCTCAACAAGAACACAGAAGCGCATTTAACAGCGGGGTGAAGCACAGGACCAGGGAAACGGGCGGTAAGGGGTGGCAGGAGCGCGGGCTAGGCGCCCAGCAAAGATACCACGTTTGGGGAGCCCCAGTTCCATTTTTCGCCATTACGCTTGCGCTGCAAAGCCGCAACGGCGCCGGCCTGCTACCCGCTTGGCTACAGCTTGCTGCCGTAGGACAGGTCGCCGGCGTCGCCCAGGCCGGGCATAATGTAGGCGTGCTCGTTCAGGCGCTCGTCGATGGCGGCCACCCAGAGGTTGGCCTCGGGGATTTCGCGGGCCACGTAGGCCAGGCCTTCGGGCGAGGCAATGACGGCGGCGATGTGCACCTGCCGCGGCGTGCCGAAGCGCAGCATGGCCCGGTAGGTTTGCACCAGGCTTTTGCCGGTGGCCAGCATGGGGTCGGCCAAAATCAGGACCCGCTCGTCGAGGCTGGGAGCGGACAGGTAGTCGACTTGCACCTGCACTTGAGCGGTGCCCTCGACGCGGTAAGCGGCCACAAACGCGCTGGGCGACTGGTCAAAATAATTCAGGAAGCCCTGATGAAAAGGCAACCCGGCGCGCAGCACCGTGGCCAGAATGGGAAAGTCGTGCAGCAGTTTGCCGGTGGTTTCGGCCAGCGGGGTTTGAATTACCTTGTCGGTGTAGCTGAGGTGGGCGCTGATGCGGTAGGCAATGATTTCGCCGAGGCGCTGGAGGTTGCGGCGGAAGCGCAGGCTGTCCTTTTGCACGTCTTTGTCGCGCAGCTCGGCCAGAAAATGGTTGGCAATGCTGGGTTCGGCGCACACCACATGCACGTGAGCCAGGGCCTCGGCGGCATCGGGGGTGACACCCGCGGGGACCGCAGCGGAGGAAAGTGGGGAGGTAGCCATGCGGTGGAAAGATTGGAAAGTGAAGCCGGAAGGAAGGCCGGCGGAACACCCGAAGTTGGCACAAAAACCGGGGGCAGCCAAGAAAAACCCGGGATTTCGTTGTGGCTTGGCAGCATGGCGGGGCCACGCCGGGCCCTTGGCCGGCGCTCCGCTTATTCCTGCCAACGGCTTGCTGCGTAGGTTTGTTAGGAAATTGCCGCGCCACCCTTTTGTTCGGTCGCGCGGCCTGGCTTCTTTATGAGAACTATCTGTATTTATGCATAAATCTCTGCTTTTGACCGGCGTAGCGGCTTTATTAGCGGGCCCGGTAGCGGCCCAAACCGAGCCGACGGCGCCCGCCCCTACCCCGCCGCCCGCAAAGGAGGAGAAATCCCCTTGGATGGTTTTTGACCAGCCGCTGGACAGCCTGCCCGCCACCAACAAGCGCGCCAGAGCCGTGCGGGAGCGGGCCGCAGCCGCGCCGCCAATTAGCGCTGCCAGCGCCAGCAAAACCACTCAGGGCGCCAACTACGTGCCGCTCGACCCTGATACCTACCGCCTGATTGACCGGTACGCCATCAAGTTCGGCCCCGACTCTTTGAACGACCCGCACACCAGCGTGCGGCCCTACACCCGCGCGGCCGTGGCCCGTTTGGGCGAGCGCATGTTGTCGCCCGACAGCGCCACGGCCCGGACTGGCACGCTCTCCCGAGCCGACCGGTTCAACGCCGAGTACTTGCTGAAAGACAACTGGATGAACAGCGGCCAAGGCGCCGCGCTGAACGAGAGCCCTACGCCCGTCCTCCAGTACTTCTACCGCAATCAGACCGACTTATACAGCGTTCAGACCAAGGACTTTCTGCTGCGCGTGAATCCCGTGCTGCTGCTGCAGGCCGGCAAGGACAGCGACATCAGCGGCCTGCGCTACGTGAACACCCGGGGCGTGCAGCTAGAAGGGCTTATCGACCAGAAGCTGGGGTTCTATACTTTTCTGGCCGACAACCAGCAGGCGGTGCCGCAGTACGTGCAGGACCGGAT
>DASVTG010000272.1:0-1797 GCA_036387695.1 Hymenobacter sp.
AGGGCCTGCGGATGCTGGACACCGGCAAGCGCGGCTTCGTGGCCAACAAGCCCGAAACCGTTGATAATGCGACGATTGATAAGCTGCTGAGCGAGCCCAACGAGGAGCGTATCTTCGCCATCAACCTGGCCTTTGAGGCCGGCTACACGCTGGACCAGGTGCACGAGTTGACCAAAATCGACCACTGGTTTTTGCAGCGCCTGTCCACCATTTTCCGCCTCGGCAAGCAGCTCGCCGAAGGCCGCGCCACCGGCCTGGACGGCCTGGAAACCAGCCTGCTGCGCGAGGTGAAAAAAGCCGGTTTCTCGGACCAGCAGATTGCCGTGAAGCTCCTTGGCGAGGGCGATGTGAAAGCCGACGAGCTGCTGGTGCGTGCCCGCCGCAAGGCCCTGGGCGTGCTGCCGGTCATCAAGCAGATTGACACGCTGGCGGCTGAATTTCCGGCCAAAACCAACTACCTCTACAGCACCTACCACGGCACGGAAAATGATTTGGCGCCCGAAACCGACAAGTCGGTGGTGGTGCTGGGCTCGGGCGTGTACCGCATCGGCTCGTCGGTGGAGTTTGACTGGTGCGGCGTGAACGCCGTGCAAACCGCCGCCGAGGAAGGCTACAAAACCATCATTATCAACTACAACCCCGAAACCGTTTCGACCGACTACGACGTTTCGGACCGGCTGTATTTCGAGGAGCTGAGCTTCGAGCGGGTGATGGACATCCTGGATTTTGAGCAGCCACAGGGCGTGATTCTCTCCACCGGCGGCCAGATTCCCAACAACCTCGCCACCCGCCTGGCCGAGGCGCAGGCCCCCATCCTGGGCACCGCGCCGGCCCGCATCGACGAGGCCGAAAACCGCCACAAGTTCTCCAGCATTATGGACGAGTTGGGCATTGCGCAGCCCCGTTGGAAAGAGCTGACTTCGCTGGAAGCCATGTTCGATTTTGTGAAGGAAGTAGGCTTCCCGGTACTTATTCGACCTTCTTACGTGCTGTCAGGCGCGGCCATGAACGTGGTTTCCAACAGCTTCGAACTGGAAGCCTTTTTGCAAACCGCCGTGGATGTGAGCGACGAATACCCCGTGGTGGTGTCGGAATTCATCCAGGAAGCCAAAGAAATTGAGCTGGACGCCGTCGCCGACCACGGCGACATCGTTAGCTACGCCATCTCGGAGCACGTGGAATTTGCCGGCGTGCACTCCGGCGACGCCACCATGTACTACCCGCCCCAACGGGTGTACGTGGGCACCATCCGCAAGCTCAAAATCATCGCCGAAAAGATTGCCAAACGCTATGAAATCAGCGGCCCGTTCAACATCCAGTTCCTGGAAAAAAACGGGGAAATCCGGGTGATTGAATGCAACATCCGGGCCTCGCGCAGCTACCCGTTCGTATCGAAAGTATCGGGCAACAACCTCATCAAAAAGGCCACCCAAGTATTGCTGGGTAAAAAGGTGGAACGCGACGAAAGCGAACGGGTCTACGACCTGCCCTTTGTTGGCGTGAAGGCCCCGCAGTTCTCCTTCACCCGCCTGCCCGGCGCCGACCCGGTGATGCGCGTCGACATGGTGAGCACCGGCGAAGTAGGCTGCCTGGGCGACACCGCCGAGGAAGCCCTGCTAAAATCAATGCTTAGCGTGGGCTACAAAATCCCGCAGAAAACAGTGCTGATTTCCGGCGGGCCCATCAAGTCGAAAGTGACTTTGCTATCCGCCGTTGAGTTGCTGGTACGCAAGGGCTACACCATTTTCGCCACCCAGGGCACGCACCGCTTCTTCGCAGAAAACGGCATCCCCAGCA
>DASVTG010000273.1:0-2858 GCA_036387695.1 Hymenobacter sp.
GCTCATCACGCCCATGGCGCTGGAGGCCAAGGAACCCATCGGCTCGATGGGCGTGGACGTGCCGCTGGCCGTGCTTTCCGACCAGCCGCAGCACCTGAGCAGCTACTTCAAGCAGTTTTTCGCGCAGGTCACCAACCCGCCTATTGACCCCATTCGGGAGCGGCTGGTGATGAGCCTGGCCACTTTCCTGGGCAACAACGGCAACATTCTGGACGAGGACAAGCACCACTGCCACTGCGTGGCTTTGCGCCAGCCCATCCTCAGCAACCTGGAGCTGGAAAAGCTGCGCAGCATCGACACCGGCATGTTCAATGCCAAGACCTTGCAAACCTATTTCCGGGCCGATGGCAAGCCCGGCGCGCTCGAAAACGGCCTCGCCCGCCTCTGCCGCTACGCCGAAGATGCGGTGAATGACGGGTTTGAGGTGCTGATTTTATCGGACCGCGCCGTGGATTCGGAGCACGCGCCCATTCCCTCGCTGCTGGCCGTTTCGGCGGTGCATCACCACTTGATTAAGCTGGGTTTTCGGGGCTCGGTGGGCCTCGTGGTGGAAGCCGGCGACGTGTGGGAAGTCCACCATTTCGCCTGTTTGCTGTCGTTCGGGGCCACGGCCATCAACCCGTATTTGGCGCTGGCGACCATCCGGACCATGCACGAGGCCGGGCAGTTCAACACCGCCCTGGACCACGCGCAGTTGAACTACAACTACATCAAAGCCGTGTGCGACGGCCTGTTGAAGATTTTCTCGAAGATGGGAATTTCGACCTTACAGAGCTACCATGGCGCGCAGGTATTCGAGATTCTGGGCCTGAACCAGGCGGTGGTAGATGCCTACTTCTGCGGCGCAGTCACTCGTATTGGTGGGCTCGGCCTGGATGAAATTGCCCGCGAAACGCTCTACAAGCACTTTCAGGGCTTCCGGAGCACTACGCCCGAGGAGCAAACCCTGTTGCCCGACGGCGGCCTCTACCACTGGCGGCGGCGCGGCGAGGCGCACATGTTCAACCCCGAAACGGTGCATTTGCTGCAACTCGCCACCCGCACCAACAACTACGCCACCTACCAACGCTACGCGAAGCTCATTAATGAGCAGCCCGAGCGCATGTTCACCCTGCGCGGCCTGCTGGATTTCGCGCATCACCGCGACGCCATTTCCATTGAGGAAGTGGAGCCGGCCGAGGGCATCATGCGGCGGTTTGCGACCGGGGCCATGTCGTTTGGCTCGATTTCGCACGAGGCGCACAGCACGCTGGCCATTGCCATGAACCGCATCGGCGGCAAAAGCAACACTGGCGAGGGCGGCGAGGACCCGCTGCGTTATGAAATCATGCCCAACGGCGATTCCATGCGCTCGGCCATCAAGCAGGTAGCGTCGGCGCGCTTCGGCGTAACAGCCCATTATTTAACGAACGCCGACGAGCTGCAAATCAAGATGGCCCAGGGCGCCAAGCCCGGCGAGGGCGGCCAGCTCCCCGGCCACAAGGTGGACGAATGGATTGCCAAAGTGCGCCACGCCACGCCCGGCGTCGGCCTGATTTCGCCCCCGCCCCACCACGACATTTACTCCATCGAAGACCTGGCCCAGCTCATCTTCGACCTGAAAAACGCCAACCGTACCGCCCGCATCAACGTGAAGCTGGTGAGCAAGGCGGGCGTGGGCACCATCGCGGCCGGCGTCGCCAAGGCCCACGCCGACGTGATTTTGATTGCCGGCTACGACGGCGGCACGGGCGCTTCGCCCATCAGCTCCATCAAGCACGCGGGCCTGCCCTGGGAACTGGGCCTCGCCGAAGCCCACCAAACCCTGGTGCGCAACCAGCTCCGCAGCCGCGTGGTGCTCCAAGCCGACGGCCAGCTAAAAACCGGCCGCGACCTGGCCGTAGCGGCGCTTTTGGGGGCCGAAGAATGGGGCGTGGCCACCGCCGCGCTGGTAGCCGGCGGCTGCGTGATGATGCGCAAATGCCACCTCAACACCTGCCCCGTGGGCGTGGCCACGCAAGACCCGGAGCTGCGCAAGCTCTTCACCGGCCAGCCTGAGCACATCGTCAACCTCTTCCGCTTCCTGGCCGAGGAGCTGCGCGAAATCATGGCCGAGCTGGGTTTCCGCACGATAAATGAGATGGTGGGCCGCCCCGAATTCCTGAAAGTGCGCGAAGGCATCACCCACTGGAAAGCCCGCCACCTCGACCTGGCCGACATGCTGCACCCGGCCGTGAACATCTCCGGCGGCACCCTCTACAACAGCGAGGCGCAGGACCACGGCATCCGCGGCATCCTGGACTGGCAGCTGCTCGAACACGCCCAGCCGGCCCTGAATGAGCAGACTCCGGTGTTCGCCGAGTTCGAGGTGCAGAACATCGACCGCACCATCGGCACGCTGCTATCCAATGAGATTGCTAAGCGCTACCACGCCGCCGGCCTGCCCAACAACACCATCAACTACCGCGTCCGGGGTTCGGCGGGCCAGAGCTTCGGCGCGTTCAGCGTGAAGGGGTTGTCGTTTGCTCTCGAAGGCGAGGCCAACGACTACGTGGGCAAGGGCCTGAGCGGAGCGCAGCTGGCCATCTTCCCCTCCCCCGCCGCTCATTTCGTGCCAGAGCAAAACATCATCATTGGCAACGTGGCGCTGTACGGCGCCACCTCCGGCGAGCTGTTCGTGCGCGGCCAGGCCGGCGAACGGTTTGCCGTGCGCAACTCCGGCGCCACCGCCGTAGTAGAAGGCGTAGGCGACCACGGCTGCGAGTACATGACGGGCGGCCGCGCCCTCATCCTGGGCCAGACGGGCCGCAACTTCGCCGCCGGCATGAGCGGCGGCATCGCCTGGGTATACGACCCCAACGGCACGTTCCCCCAAAACT
>DASVTG010000274.1:0-3584 GCA_036387695.1 Hymenobacter sp.
GGACGCCTAGGGCGTCGGACCGGCCAGAGCCGACTTTTCAAACTGTTTTAACAAACCGTTTGTGTTGATGAGCAGGACACGGCAGCCTAATTATTTCAGCAGAATCGCCTTGTTGCTACTTCAGCAGCATAATGGCGGCCATGGTCTCGACGCCATCCCAGAGGTTGCCGAGGCGAATGTTCTCGTTTTCGGCGTGCTGGTTGTTGTCGTAGTTGGCCACGGGCACGGTGATGGTGTGGGCCTTGAGCTCCTGCTCGAACACGTAGAGCGGCAGGCTGCCGCCCATGGTGGGCAGCACCACCACGCGGTCGGGCGTGGTGGTTTGCACGGCGGCCACCACCTGCCGGGCAATGGGCAGGTCGAGGCGGGTGCGCTGGGCGTTGTAGCCGGCTTCGGGCTGCACGCGGGCCAGCAACGGGTACTGGGCCCGCTCGGCGTCGGTAGGTTCGGCTGTGGTGACGTGGTAGCCCTGCCGCTCAATGTGCCGAATGACTTTCTGGACCTGCCGCTGCGCGTCGTTGCCCGGCACGAGTCGCAGGTCCAACACAGCCGACGCCACCGTGGGAATGACGTTGGCGGCCTGGGCGCCCACGTTGGCGCTTTGCATGCCGTTGATGTTGAGCGAGGGCTGGTTGAGCAGCTCCACCAGCGCCTGCCCGGTGCCGTAGGGCCGCGCAAAGCCCAGCTCTTTCCGGATGGTTTCGTCCAGGTTCGGCACCTGCGCGAGCGCCGTTTTTTCGGCCAACGTCAGCGGCGTCACGTCGTCATAAAAGCCGGCCACGCGCACCCGGCCGGTGCTGTCCTGCATGGAAGCCAGCAGCCGGGCCAACGCCAGCGCGGGGTTGGGCGCCCAGTTGCCGTAGTGGCCGCTGTGCAGCGGGCGGCGCGGGCCGTACACTTGCAGGCGCAGATTCACGTCGCCCCGCGCCCCAAACACCACTTGCTTGCGGCCCGACTGGTGCACCGGCCCGTCGCATATCACCCAGACGTCGGAAGCCAGCAGCGCCTTGTGCCGCGCCAGAATTTCGGCCAGATGCGGCGAGCCGCGCTCTTCCTCGCCCTCAAAGAAGAACTTGATATTGACTTTCGGCTTGAGCTTGCTGGCCACCAGCGCTTGGTAGCCGGCCAGAATGGTCATCACTCCGGCCTTGTCGTCGGAGGCGCTGCGGGCGTAAAGGCGCCAGTCGGGGCTGAGGGGCTGGCCGGGCGTGGGGCGGGTGGCCAGTTGCCCGCCGCGGTCGAGCGGGCCGGTGGCCAGCGTGGGCGTAAACGGGCTGAGGCCTTCGCGCCACTGCGCGGGGTTCACAGGCTGGCCGTCGTAGTGCGCGTAGAAAATGACGGTGCGCGTGGCACCGGGCGTGCGCACTTCCCCAAATACCACCGGCGGCACGTTGGGCGTGGGCGCCGCGAGCAACCGGGTCTTAATCCCGCGCTTGCGCATCATGCCCTGAATGAACACGGCGGTGCGCCGCAGGTTGGCCGTGTCGGCGGCCACGTTGGGGATGGCCACCAGCTGCTCAAATTCCGTGAGCAGTTCCCGCTCGTGGGCCTGCCGAAACTGCCGCACCTTTTGCAGCGGGTCGTTGGCTTGAGTTGAACCGAATAAGGCCAGTAAGGCGCAGCAAAGCGTTTTTTTCATGTGTGGGGTAGAGGCGCATAGTTGCGTCTCAGTGTCTGCGCCGTTTAGGTACTGCCATGCAACGACCGGACTTCGGACGCAAATATGCGTCTCTAGTGCAAAGGCCCATAAAAAAACAGCCGGCTTTAAGGCCGGCTGCTCGTTTCATTTAATCAAAGGCTGCTTACTTAAACAGGGCCAGCGCTTTGATGAAGGTTTGCGACACGCCCCAGGCCAGGGGAATGCCCACAAACAGCCAGGCGATTACCACCGAGGCCGTCGAGCTGGGCTCGGTGTTGGTTGGGGCCGAAGAAGTGGGTTGCGGGTTCATATCAAAAAGGAAGTTAGAAGTGAAAAGCCGCCTAATGCCCGGCCGAAGCAGCGGTTGCGGTGCCTTTGAAGCTGTACCGCTCGTTCACGGCCGTCACCAGGAAATTGGCAATGAAACCGACCACCAGCAGGCCAGCCATGGTGTAGAACACGGTTTGGTACGCAGCCGCGCCGGTCAGGCCTTTGGCCTTTTGCTGGTCGTGCAAGTAGTTGACCAGCAGCGGCCCGAGTACGCCAGCCGTGGACCAGGCCGTGAGCAGCCGCCCGTGGATGGCCCCCACCTGCATGGTGCCAAACAAGTCGCGCAAATACGCCGGAATGGTGGCAAAACCGCCGCCGTACATGCTCAGAATCACGCAGCACACCACCACAAACAGCGTCAGCGACGCGCCGGCCATGAGCGTAGGTGCCAACGCATAAAGCAAAATGCCCAGCCCGAAATAAATCATGTAGGTAGGCTTGCGGCCCAGCTTATCCGAAGCCGACGACCAGAAGAAGCGGCCCAGCAGGTTGAACAAGCTGAGCAGGCCCACGAAGCCGGCCGCCGCCGCCGCCGTCACGCCCCGGCCGGCGCCCATGTTCTTGTCGGAGAAAGTCTCTTGAATAAGCGGGGAAGCCGTTTCGAGCACCCCAATGCCGGCCGTTACGTTGCAAAGCAGCACTACCCACAGCATCCAGAACTGCGGCGTTTTGATGGCCGTGTCGGCGTCCACGTTCGACGACGTGATGAGCGCGCTGTGCTGGGCATTGGGCACGTAGCCTTCGGGCTTCCAGCCATCGGCGGGCACCCGGATGGTGAAGACGCCAAACATCATAAATATCAGGTAGATAATGCCCATGACGATGAACGTGGGCGCTACGCCCATGGGCGCGCTGTCCTTGAAATGGGCCATGAGCGCCACGGCCAGCGGCGAGCCTATCATGGCGCCGCCCCCAAAGCCCATGATGGCCATGCCGGTAGCCACGCCCGGCCGGTCCGGGAACCATTTAATCAGGGTGCTCACCGGCGAGATGTAGCCAATGCCCAGCCCGATGCCACCCACGAAGCCGTAGCCGAAATACACCAGCCAGATGTTGTGCAGGTGCACGCCCAGCGAGGCAATGAGAAAGCCACCCCCAAAGCACAGCGCCGATGCCATCATGGCCTTGCGCGGCCCCACCCGTTCCAGCCACTTGCCAAACACGGCCGCCGAAAGGCCCAGCAGCACAATGGCAATGGAAAAAATCACGGCGAGCTGGCCTGCCGTCCAGTCGTCAGGGGCCGGGGCGTCCACGTTGCCGCTGATGAGGGCGCCCATGGGCTTCTTGAACACGCTGAACGCGTAGGCCTGCCCAATGGCCAGGTGAATGGCCAGCGCCGCCGGCGGCACCAGCCAGCGGTTGTAGCCGGGGCCCGCCACGGTGCGGCTGCGGTCGAGCAGGGATGAAGAATTTTCGGCCATGGAACGTGTGAGAATTTTAAGTGAGAGAAGAACGAAAAGTGCGCCACTTAGCCATGCCAAAGCACATTTTGTGGCTGCGAATGGAAAGGTAATCAGCTTGAAAACAGATTGATTATTTATGGCTCCAAAACTTTGCTAAACAGATATAGTTCTGAGCAAGCGCAACGGAAGTTTGAAAACGTCCTGCTCATCTG
>DASVTG010000275.1:0-5704 GCA_036387695.1 Hymenobacter sp.
CTGCCGACGCCTCGCCTCACCAAAAAAGTTGAAGCCGACGTTTTTTGCCCGGAGGAAAGCTCTTGAAGCTGCGCTATGTTCAGCGTCTGGGCCGGTGCTGGCACTTATGGCGAAGGAGATGGGCTATGCGCTGGCTGACAGGACCTTAATCCGTGGCATCATCCCACAACTTTTCAGATTACCGCCAAAAAAAGCCGACGCTTGCGCGTCGGCTTTTTTAACAAGTTGGGCACCTGTGGCCGCCGGTGGGCGGCAAGCGGGAAGCTTGAGTCAGTACCCCGAGAGAATCGATAAACAGCCAGGCTTGAAAATTTGCCTACAAGCATGTCGTGTTGATTCCTGCTACTTACGACTGGCGGCTTAGAGCCTATCTATCCAAATAGGGTCATGCTGAGCTTGTCGAAGCATCTCTACCGCTGCACTAATTAGGTTTAGTATTGCGGTAGAGATGCTTCGACAAGCTCAGCATGACCGGTTTTTAGATTCCTATTTGGATATTCCCTTAGTAACCCGGGTTCTGGGTCAGGTTGGGGTTTACGTCGCGCTCAGCCTGCGGGATGGGCAGCAAGTCGTTGAACGGCTTGATGCCTTTGGCGAGCAGGTTGGGGTTGTTGGTCAGCGTTTTGGTGCGCTTCATGTCGTACCAGCGGTCCATCTCGAAAGCCAGCTCGTAGCGGCGCTCTTTTAAAACAGTGGCTTGGTTGGCGGTGGTGGCATTGGGCAGGCCCGCCCGCTGGCGCACCACGTTGAGGGCGGCCAAGTCACCCGCCGCCTCGGCCTTAATCAGGTACACCTCGGCCAGGCGCAGCACGGGCACGTTCAGGGGCGAATCCCAGATGGCCGACAACTTGCCAACGAAGAATTTACGGACGTTGTAGCCGTTGGGGTCGCCTTCCAGGCTGGGGGGCTGCGTCTGGCCCTCGGGGTACTTGTCGCCGGGCACGAAGATGGTCGGGGCTTTGCGCAGGTCACCGGCCTCGTAGCCGTCCACAAATTCCTTTTCGGGAACGTTGAAGCCGTAGCCGCCGCCGGGCACCACGTAGCCCAAATCCTTGAGCGCGGGTGTGGAAGTGTCGGTGAAGAAGCGGGCGCCCCAGAACTCGTTGATGGCCGAACCCGGCCCGTCGAGAATGTAGCCGTTCAGGCCGCTTTTGAATTGGACCTCAAACAGCGACTCCTGGCCGTTTTCGTTTTCCACCTTGAAGTTGTCGCCGTAGTTGGGCCACAGCTTTTTGCCGTCGGCCAGGGCGGCGGCTATCGTTGCATCGGCTTGCTTGGCGGCGTTGGCCATGTCGCCCTGCGTGAGGTACACCTTGGCCAGCATCCCCATCGCCGAGAGCTTGCTGGCCCGGCCCACGTTGTCGCCCGTGTAGGTCGAGGGCAGGGGCAGGTTTTTGATGGCCTCGGTCAGGTCGGTGACAATCTGGGCGTACACCTGCGCGGCCGGGGCGCGGGTCACGCTGGCCGCTTCGGCCGGGCTGTTGGCGGGCGTGAGCACCAGGGGTATGTCGCCGAAGCCCCGCACCAGGTAGAAGTAGTACAAAGCCCGCAGAAACTGGGCCTCGCCCAAGCACCGGCTTTTGATGGGCGCGTCCATCGTGATGCCCGGCACGCGCAGCAACACCTGGTTGGCGGCGCCTATGCCGATGTAAGGCCGTTGAAAGTAGTTGGTAATGACCGGGTTGCTGGTTGGAATGGTGTAGTTGTCGAGTTGCTGAAACTCGATGCCGTCGGCCGCACCGCCGCCGCCCACGAAGGAGTTATCGGCCATGATGTCCATGGACCACAGCGAGTGGTTGAACATGCCCGCCTGCTGAAGCTGGGCGTAGGCCGCGTTGGTGGCCTGAATGGCGTCGGTCTGGTTCTTGTAAAACGTCTCGGTCGACGCGGCGTTGCGCGGCTGCAGTTCCAGGTAGTCCTTGGTGCAGCCGCTGCTGCCCAGCAGCCCCAGCGTCAGCAGCGCCGTGCCCAGGGTGCGCTTTTTTAGCAATAGTGAGTTCATCAACATGATAAAGAAAAGTCAGAAGTAAAAGATGGGAAGCAGGGCAAACGACTAGTGGTTAATGATTAATGGTTAGTGATTAATGAATGACGTTCCGCCATCAATTTTTAATCATTAACCACTAACCATCAATCATTAATTAAAAGCCCAGGTTGATGCCGGCCAGGAAGACGCGGGCCTGCGGGTAAATGCCACGGTCGACGCCGAAGCTGTTGCCCTGGTTGCCCAACTCCGGGTCAAACCCGGTGTACTTGGTGAAGGTGGCCAGGTTCTGGGCACTCACGTACACGCGCACGCGCTGGCTGTGCAGGGTGCTGAGCAGGCCGGCGGGCAGCGTGTAGCCCAGCGTGAGCAGCTTGATGCGCATGTAAGAGCCGTCTTCCACGTAGTGGCTCGATATCCGGTTGTTCTGGTTCGGGTCGTTGAACACGGCGCGCGGGATGTCGGTGTTGGTGTTGGTCGGCGTCCAGCGGTCCAGCGCGATGGTGCCGGCGTTGGAAGCCGCCGCCAAGCCGCCTTCCAGGTAGTAGCGGTTCAGGTTGTACACGTCGTTGCCCTGCGAGCCTTGCAGGAAGATGTTCAAATCCAGGCCCTTGTAACTGAACGTGTTGTTCAGGCCGTAGGTGAAATCGGGGTTGGGGTTGCCCATGAAATCCCGGTCGGAGTCGTTCACCACGCCGTCGCCGTTGATGTCCTTGAACTTGATGTCGCCAGGGGCCGTGCCCGAGCTCTGGTAGAACTTGGTCGGCGACTTCGCGTTCAGCGCGGCCAGCTCGTCCGCCGACTGGATAATGCCGTCGGCCACGTAGCCGTAGAACGAGCCCAGGGGCTGGCCCACGTCGTAGCGCACCAAGGTGCCACCGCCCCGGATGCCCTGCCCGGTGAAGGGCTTGCCGATGCCGAGGTCCGTGACCTCGCTGCGGTAGGCCGACACGTTCAGCGTGGTGCTCCAGCTGAAGCCGTTGTCGGCGCCCTGGAAGTTGTTGGTCGTGATGGCCAGGTCGATGCCGCGGTTTCTGGACGAGGCCGCGTTGGTCGGCACGGCGTCCCGGGTGCCCGAGATGTACGTGGACGGCACGTAGAGCAGCAGGTTGGGCGAGGTGCGCTGGTACAAGTCGAGCGAGGCGCTCACGCGGTTTTGGAACAAGCCCAGGTCCACGCCCACGTTGTACTGCACGTTGTTTTCCCAGGCAATGTCGGGGTTGGGCAAGCGGGTGGGCACGGAGCCCTGCGCCGTGTTCTGAGCACCCGTGCCGAACACGTAGCCCGTGCCGACTACGCCGTAATTACTTATCGAGGAGTTGATGAGGGAGGTGTAAGCAAAAGTGCCCGCGTTCAGGGGGTTGCCCACCTTGCCGTAGCCCGCGCGCAGCTTCAGGTTGCTGACGGCGCTCACGTCCTTGAGGAAGCTTTCTTCCGACAGGCGCCAGCCCGCCGAGATGCCGGGGAAGAAGCCGATGCTGTTGGCGCGGCCAAAGGCCGACGAGCCGTCGAAGCGGGCAATGGCCTGGAAGAGGTACTTGCCGGCAAACTCGTAATTCAGGCGGCCGAAGTAGCTGAGCAGCCGGCTGCGGCTGTTGCCGCCGAAGTTGCCAATTTGGGTGTTAATCGGGCCTTGGTCCAGAATCTGAAGGGTGTTGGTGGCGTAGCCGGTGCGGCTGCCGCCCACGTAGAAGTTGTCAAACTGCTGCGCCGACTGGCCCAGCAGGAGCGTCATCTGGTGCTTGCCGGCAAACGTCCGGTCGTAGGTGGCCGTGTTCTCAATCAGGTAGCTCGGGCCGTAGTTGGCGCCGCTGCTGGCCGAGGCGTTGGCCGCCGTGTACTTGGACGAGCCCGGGATGGAGGGGTTGAACTGGTCGTTCTGGTTGAACTGCAGGTCGGCCCCGACGCTGCTGCGCAGGCGCAGGCCCGTCAGCGGCTCCAACTCGGCATAGAACGTGGTGGTAGCCCGGTTGCGGTTGTTCTTGTTGATGGGGCGCCGCGTCTTCGTCACCGGGTTTTCTTCGCCGAAGTTATCTTCGGGGCTGCTGCCAAACTCGTAAAAGCTGCCGTCCGGATTGTAGGCCGGCAGGAACGGAGGCGCCTGAATGGCCAGCTGAATGGGCCCGCCGAACTCGTCGTTCTCACCGGCGAGTGGATGCTCCTCCTGGTGGCTCAGCGCGAGGGTGTTGCCAATTTTTAGTATTTTGTTCAGCTGCACTTCGCCGTTGGTGCGCAGAGTGAAGCGCTGGAAGTCGGAGCCGACGATGGTGCCGTCCTGCTGAAAGTAGCCGGCGCTCACGGCGTAGCGGGCTTTCTCGCTGCCACCAGTGGCCGAAATCGAGTAATTCTGAATTTTGGCCTGCCGGAAAATCTCGTCCAGGTAATTGGTGGAGGGCAGGGCCGCAATTTTAGCCGGCGTGTTGAAGCGCGAGTTCAGGGCGCGCACGTCGTTCGGAAACTGGGCGTTGTAGTTGTTGCGGGCCTCGTTGTTGAGCTCCGCGTACTGCTGCGCGTTGAGCAGGCCCACTTTGCGCCACACGTTCTGCACGCCCACGTAGGCGTCGAGGTTGATGTTGGAGGTGCCGGCCTTGCCGCGCTTGGTGGTGATGATGACCACGCCGTTGGCGGCGCGCAGGCCGTAAATGGCCGTGGCTGACGCGTCCTTCAGGATGTCAATGGTCTCAATGTCGTTGGGGCTGATGTTGTTAATCTCGGTACCGGTGGCGTTGCCGTTGCCATCCAAGGCTGCCGGCAGGGGAAAGCCGTCCACCACGTAGAGCGGCGAGTTGTTGCCGGCTGAGGTGATGCCGCGCACCCGAATGGAAGTGCCGCCCTGCCCGCCCGGCGAGCCGGAGTTGGACACCACCGTCACGCCCGCTGCCCGGCCCTGAATGGCCTGCGCTGCGTCGGCCACCGGCTGCGAAGCCACGTCGCGGCCCGACACCGACGCCACGGCGCCCGTCACGCTTTGGCGCTCCTGGGTGCCGTAGCCCACCACCACCACCTCGTTCAACTTCTGTTCGTCCGCGGCCAGCGTCACGTTGATGGCGCTGTTGGAACCAACGGCCACTTCCTGGGTTTTGTACCCTACGTAACTAAACACCAGCGTGCTGGCTTCGGGCGCGGTAATGGAAAAGCTGCCGTCGGCGTTGGTAGAAGTGCCGATGCTGGTGCCTTTCACCAGCACGGTCACGCCGGGCAGGCCCCCGCCATCGGGCCCGGTTACGCGCCCACTCACGGGCACATCTGCGTTCGAGGCAATCAGTGGACGAACGGCCGCCGCTGCCGGAGCATGAGTTGCCAGCGCGGGAAGGCCGCACGCCAGCAGTACGGCTGTGCGCCGCGCGAGCGCAATCAGGTAAATTTTCCGCTTCATAGTGGGATTCTGAAGAAATTGGTGAATGAAAAAATGAAAGCCTGCAGTAAAGCGGCGGCCAACAAGGTTGGAAACGGCTTTTGTCTGTGTAGAAAGGTGATTCAAGTAGCTCTGCTGGCTTACTCAAGGAATAGCATTGTGGAAAGCCATTCCGTGAATGTCTGGCAGAAATCGTTTGCAGCGAAGGTTAAGACCAAAATCAGCCTTGAGCCGAAGCACAGTAAAGTTGATGAGCATCGTCACACTCTCCGGTTTGCCCCGTGATGCTGCATTTGAGGAAAGTGTCATTAATATGAATTATTGCAGGTGCTTCCGCCGCAAAAAGTCGATGCGCACCGCTGATT
>DASVTG010000276.1:0-10276 GCA_036387695.1 Hymenobacter sp.
CGCCTGGGCGAGGAAAACTTCATTCAGGACCTCGGCATTTTCCAGGAGTTGAAGCTGCGGGCCAGCATGGGCAGAACCGGTAACCAGGCCGGCATCAGCGACTTTGCGGCCCTGGGCCTGGTGCAAGGCGGTGCCAACTACCTCGACCTGCCCGGCACGGCCCCGCTACAACTGGCCAATCCCAACCTGAGCTGGGAATCGACGCGGCAGTGGAACGTGGGCCTGGATGCCGCCGTGCTGCAAAACCACTTGGTGCTGGAGCTGAATTACTACGACAAGTACACTTCGGGCTTGCTGCTGAACGTGCCGGTGCCGCGCAAAACCGGTTTCTCCTCGCTGGTAGAAAACTATGGCGCCGTAAGCAACAAAGGCTTCGAAATCCAAGCCACCGCCAACTGGCTGCCCAAAGGCGCCCTGCAGTGGAGCACCACGTTCAACGTGGCCCGCAACGTGAACAAGATTGAGAAGCTGGCCGCGCCCATTACTACCGGCTCGCGCGACATATTTCGATTGGAGGAAGGTGCGCCGCTCTACTCGTTCTGGCTGTACCACCAGACCCGCGTGAACCCCGAAAGCGGCGACGCCGAGTACGAGGACGTGAACGGCGACGGCCAGCTGACCGTGGCCGACCGCAAGCTGGCGGGCAACGCCTGGCCCGATTACTTCGGTGGCGTCACCAACTCGGTGAGCTACAAAGGGCTGGATTTTGGCTTCACGCTCAACTTTGAGCAGGGCGCGAAAATCATGAACATGAACCGCTTCTTCTTGGTGCACGGCGGCACGCAGAGCAATATCGGCTACCTGAGCGAGCAGCTAGAACGCTGGCAGCGGCCGGGCGACGTGACCGACATCCCGCGCCTGACCACCAACGCGGCCAGCAACAACTACGGCGGCGTGGTGCAAAACCTCAGCGACCGGTACCTGGAAGACGGCTCGTTTGTGCGCCTGCGCACGCTCACGCTGGGCTACACCCTGCCCGCCGCCACGGTGGCCAAAGCCCGCCTGAACTCGCTGCGCCTGTACGTGCAAGCCGCCAACCTTTTCACCATCACGCCCTATTCCGGCCTCGACCCGGAAGTGAACTCGCAGAGCGGCGTGAGCAACACCAAAAACTTCGACTGGGCCACGGTGCCCCAGCCCCGCACTTTCCAAGTGGGCGTCACGGTCGGACTTTAATACAACTGAAGAAATCGTAAAACGGCGTAGAGACGCGACACTTCGCGTCTCCCAAACCGCGCCATTTGGTTCCTGATGGGCCGTTCAACGCCGAGACGCGAAGTGTCGCGTCTCTACAGCCCCAGCTGAAAGCCAAACTCAACCACTGTGCAAATGAAAAAGACCCTATTTCGCCTCCTTGTGGCCGGGCATGTCGCCACCGCTGTGCTTAGCCTCAGCGCTTGCAGCGACTTGCTGGAGCCCACGCCGGTGCAGCAACTGCCCGACGACCAGGCCATCACCGACGCCGGCAGCGCCCGCGCCGCCACCATTGGCGTGTACGACCGGGTGCAGGCCTATTACCAGCTCAACTGGCCGGTGCTGGGCTTTTTGCCCGGCGAAAACGTGCGCTTCAACGGCACGCTGAACCAGTTTTTGCAAATCGACCAGAACCAGCTCAGCGCCGACAACGTGCTGATTACCGAAGCCTGGACCCAGATGTACCAGGCCGTGAACGGGGCCAACAACGTGCTGGCCGCCCTGCCCGGCATCAGCGACCCGCTGCTGCCCGTGGCGGAGAAAAACCAGCTGTTGGGCGAAGCCTATTTCCTGCGGGCCCTTGTCTACTTTGACCTCGGCCGCGGCTGGGGCGGGGTACCGCTGGTGCTCACGCCCACCCGCAGCAAGGAAAACGGCCAGGGCTTGCGCCGCAGCACCCAGGCCCAAACCTATGACCAGGTACTAGCCGACCTCACCCAAGCGGAAACCCTGCTGCCTGAAGCCGCCACCCGCAACCGCGCCGTGAAAGCCGCCGCCCGCGCCCTGCGCGCCCGCCTGCACCTCTACCGCCAGCAGTGGGCCGAGGCCGAAACCTACGCCACGCAGGTCATCGCCAGCAGCAATTACCGCCTCGTCACGCCTTATCGGTCGTTCTCCACGGCGCCGTTCCTCAGCCAGGAGTCGGTGTTCGAGCTGACGTTCAGCAACTCGGACGCCAATAGCATGTGGAATAACTGGTTTCCCAGCGCCTTGGGCGGCCAGTTCAACTTCCAGCCGGTACCGGCCGCCATTACCCTGCTGAATGACCCGGCTACGGGCGGCAGCCGCTCGGCGCTGCTGGCCAGCACCGTCATTGCCGGCGCGCCCGTGACCTACGGCAACCTTTACAGCCGCTCGGCCCAGCGCGACGACCCGAGCTACGTGCTGCGCCTATCCGAGCAATACCTCATTCGGGCCGAAGCCCGCGCCCGCCAGGCTAAGCTCACCGACGCTATTGCTGACCTAAACGCCGTGCGCACCCGTGCCGGCGTGGGCGCCACCAGCGCCACCACCGCTGACCAGCTGTTGCTGGCCATCGAAAATGAGCGCCGCGTAGAGTTTGCCTTTGAAGCCGACCGATGGTTCGACCTGGTTCGTACCGGCCGGGCCGACGACGTGCTGGGCGTCACGGACCAGCGCCGCTGGCTGTTTCCCATCCCCTTCAACGACCTGGTAGCCGACCCCGACTTGGTGCAGAACCCGGGGTATTAATCGGGATTCTTGACCTCTCCACGCAAACCTCACCCCTGCCGGGCTGGGGGTGAGGTTTCTGCCGGCTGGCTTAGCCGCCCCATCATCTTTTAGCTCAAATTTCCAATGTTGAAAACATACCTCTCAGCCGCCTTGCTAACCTTGGGGCTGGCTCAAGCCGTACCGGCAACTGCGCAAAACAGCTACTTTTTCCCCGGAGCCCAGGCCAGCACCTTCGACCCCAAAGTGCCCACGCCGGAGCAATTTTTGGGCTACCCCGTTGGCTCGCACTACACCCGAACCGACCAAATCGTCGCTTATCTGCGCGAGTTGGACCGCGTGTCGGACCGCGTGAGTTTGCGGGTGCTGGGCAACACGTTTGAGGAGCGCCCGCAGGTGGTGGCCACCATCACCGCGCCCGAAAACCAGCAGAACCTGGCCAAGCTGCAGCAGGACCGCCGCAGCTTGGTCGACCCGAAACTGCCGGCTCCCGATTATAAGAGACTGCCCGTTGTGGTGAGCTTGAACTATGGCGTGCACGGCAACGAAAGCAGCTCTTCGGAAGCGGCCTTGCTGATGGCTTATTACCTCACCGCGTCCACTAGCCCCGAAACGCAGCAGTGGCTGCAGCAATCGGTGGTAACGCTCGACCCGCTGGAGAACCCCGACGGGCGCGACCGAGCCTCGCACTGGTTCGACCAGAATAAGTCGTGGCCCAACCCCACTGACCCCCTGGACCGCGAGCACACCGAGGCCTGGCCCGGCGGCCGCACCAACCACTTCTACACCGACCTCAACCGCGACTGGCTGCCCCTGACCCAGCCCGAAAGCCGCGCCCGCATGGCCTTTTTCCACGAATGGTACCCCAACGTGATGATAGACTTTCACGAAATGGGCACCAACGGCACGTACTATTTCGAACCATCCAAGCCGTTCAGCACGGAAAACGACCTCATCCCGCGGGCAACTTACGAAGTGCTGAACGTGCACATGGCCAAGTACTTCGCCAAGGCGCTGGATAACCTTGGCTCGCTGTATTGGACCAAAGAGCAGTTCGACAACCTCTCGCCCATCTACGGCTCCACGTATCCGGATTTTCAGGGCGGCGTGGGCATCACGTTCGAGGTGGGCAGCTCCCGGGGGCTGGCCCAGGAAGGCACCAACGGCGTGGTTACGTTCCCATTCACCATTCGCAACCACGTGGCTACCGGGTTGGCCACGGTGCGCGGGGCGGTGGAGGAAAAGGACCTGTACCTGCGTCATCAGCGCGAGTTTTTCACCTCGGCGCTCAGCGACGCGCGGAAGTTTCCGACCAAAACCTACGTCTTTGGCAATGCGCAGGACCCGACGCTGACCAACAAGTTCCTGTCGTTGCTGCTTCAGCACAAGATAGAAGTGCACGAGCTGGGCAAAAACGTCACGCTTGACAAGCAGGCCTTCGAGAAAGGCAAGGCCTACGTGGTGCCTACGGCCCAGCCGCAGTATCGCATCGTGAATTCGCTATTTGAAGAGCTGACTACTTTCCACGACAGCGTATTCTATGACGTGACGGGCTGGAGCCAGGCCCACGCCTACGGGCTGGCCGTTTCGAAGCAGAAAAACGCCAGCCTGGTGCAGGGCGCGGCCGTGCAAGCGCCCAAAGCTTTGGCGGGCGAGGTGCGCGGCGGCCAAAGCAGCTATGCCTACCTCTTGCCCTGGTCCGACTACAACGCCCCCCGCGCCCTCACGGCGCTGCACCGCGCCGGCCTGGTGGCCAAGGTCAGTTTCAAGCCTTTCCGGGTGGGCTCAACTGATAAACCCGTTGATTTTGGCTACGGCACGCTGGTGATTCCCGTGGCCGCTCAAAAACTGCCCGCTGATTCAGTATTCCAGGTTGTGAGCCGCATCAGCCGGCAAAACCAAGTGGCCTTTACTGGCGTGAGCACCGGTTTCAGCGTGGGCGGCATCGACCTGGGCTCGAACAACGTGCGCACGGTGCCGGAAACCAAAGCCGCCCTGCTCGTGGGCACGGGCACGAATGCCTCGGAAGTGGGCGAGGCGTGGTTTGTGACCAGCCAGCAACTGGGCTTGCCCCTGAGCCGCATTGAGCTGAGCAACTTCGGCCGCGCGCCGCTGGGCCGTTACACCAGCATCGTGCTGGTAGGAGGCTCTTACGCCAGCCTCGACAAGGCCGCCGTGGAGAAGCTGCGCCGCTGGGTGCAGGACGGCGGCACGCTGATAACCCTGAAAAACGCCTCGGAGTGGGCCATCAAGCAAGGCATCGTCCGCGAAAAGCTATTGGTGCCCGCCAACGGCGGCTGGGCCGATACCACGGCCACCGCCAAAGGCAAGGCCGCCGGGCCTCGTCGCGCCGACTTTGTGCAGCAGGAGCAGGAGGGAACCCGCGCCATTGCCGGTTCCATCTACTCGGCGGATGTGGACATCACCAACCCCATCGGTTTCGGCCTCACCAGCCGGCGGCTTTACGTGTTCCGCAACGGCACCACGTTCCTGCGGCCCAGCCGCAACCCCTACGCCACCGTGGCCCAATACACGGCCAAGCCTTTGGTGAGCGGCTACGTGTCCAAGGCCAACCTGAATCAAATCAGCAATTCCGCCGCAGTCGTGTTGAGTAAAGTCGGTTCAGGCCGCGTGGTGCTCTTCGCCGACGACCCCAACTTCCGCCACTACTGGCACGGCACGTCCCGCCTCTTCTCGAATGCCCTGCTTATGGGCTCTCTGATTAACCTGCCGGAAGGACCCGCTGCCATTTCCGCTGAGGAAGAGTAATAGGTCTTCTGTAGTTAAGTTAGCAACTCTCGCCCGTCATCCTGAGCGCAGCGAAGGACCTTATCACGCCAGCTTGAGACTCCAGCGAACTGTGCTGACGTGATAAGGTCCTTCGCTGCGCTCAGGATGACAGGTTACAAAAAAGGCCCTGCACAATTTGTGCAGGGCCTTTTTGTAACTACAATCGTTTAGGACTCAAATCTTCCAGAAGGCTTACTTCGCTTCAACGGCCGTGATTTCGGGCACGGCTTTTTTCACGGTGTCTTCCAGGCCGGCGCGGGTCATGGGCGACATGGGGCAGGCCCCACAGGCCCCTTCCCATTCCAGCTGCAACACGCCGTCGGCCGTGATGTTGGCCACGCGCACGTTGCCGCCATCGGTGGCCAAATAGGGGCGCAGCGTATCCAGGGCCGCTTCGATGCGCGGCATCAGCGGATGGTCAAAAACGGGGGCGGAGGTAGGCGTTTCCACAGTCATTAGGAGTTCATCTGGACGACGGCCGTTTTCGGGGCCACGTTGTTGCGAATACTAATCTGGCGGGCCACCGACTCGGCTAAGTCGGCAAAAAGCTGGCCGACCGCCGATTTTGGGTCGAGCACCGCCGGCTGGCCCTGGTCGCCGTTTTCGCGGATGCTCTGCACCAGGGGCAGCTGGCCCAGCAGCGGAATGTCGTGCTGAGCAGCCAACCGCTGGCCGCCGCCTTCGCCAAAGATAAAATACTTGTTATCGGGCAGCTCGGCGGGCGTGAACCACGCCATGTTCTCCACCACGCCCAACACGGGCACGTTGATTTGCGGCTGGCGGAACATCTGCAAGCCCTTCTGGGCATCGGCCAGGGCCACTTTCTGTGGCGTCGTCACGATGACGGCCCCGGTAACCGGCACAGTCTGCACCAGCGTCAGGTGAATGTCGGAAGTGCCGGGCGGCAAGTCGAGCAACAGGTAATCCAGTTCGCCCCAGTCCACTTCCGTGATAAACTGCTTGAGCGCCGACGAAGCCATGGGGCCGCGCCACACAATGGCAGATTCGGCCGGGGCCAGGAAGCCAATGCTCATCAGCTTCACGCCGTACTTGATGATGGGCTGAATCAGGTTTTTGCCGTTTGGGCCCTGAAATACGTGCGGCGCCTCGTTCTCCACGCCAAACATGACGGGCATGCTGGGGCCGGAAATGTCGGCATCGACCAAGCCGACTTTGGCGCCGGTGGCGGCCAGGGCCACCGCCAGGTTGGCCGTGACGGTGCTTTTGCCCACGCCGCCCTTGCCCGAGGCAATGGCAATAATATTTTTCACGCCCGGCAGCAAGTCGCCGCGGTTGTTGCGGCCGGTAGTCACGCGCGAGGTCATGGTAATCACCACGTTCGCGTCCTTGTCCACCATCGTGTGAATGGCGCGCTCGCAGGCATCGTGGATGAGCTGCTTGAGCGGGCAGGCCGGCGTGGTGAGCACCACGGTAAACGCGACGGTGAGGCCGTCAATCACAATGTTCTCAATCATGTTGAGCGTCACGAGGTCCTGACCCAGGTCGGGCTCTTCCACGTAGCTCAAGGCTTTGAGAACGGTTTCTTCGGTTATCAGCATAAGGCAGGCAAGGCGCTAAAAAAAGCAGCCCGCAAAGATAACCCCGGAAGCGGCGGGCAGGTTCGGAGCCGGCCGAAATTGCTATTTTAGAAAGTAAGACGCTCAGTAGCAATAATTCCACAAATAGAAGCCATCTTTACCAACGCTTCTTTTTTATCTTTATCTACAATTTTCTTCTTTGACCTTTTTATGCAACACACTGACTTAACATTGAGCACTGACACCGTGGAAATGTTCTGCTCACCCGACTCCGAAGAAACCGAGGAGCTGCTCGTTTTCGAGTTTGCCGTGCCTTTATTCGCCAAAGTGCCACCGCCGCGCCAGCGCGTGGAAATAACCAAGCTGCTAGTGCAGCAGAGCTCTGTGACGAGCACCGTGCCCGGCAAGGTGCTGATGCCGCTGCGAGCCAACAACACTTCCGTTAGCGCCGGGTGGTGCATCACCGCGACGCTGACGGCCCCGTCAGCGTCGCGGCCATCGTCGCGGTACTAGCCAAGCGCCGCCGGCACTTACTGTAGATGTTCCATCTGCCGCGAAGCCAGCAGCCCCTCGGGCACGCTGAGCTCCCCGGTATGAGGGTCCAGCAGGCCGTTGCGCTCGTCTTCGATGTTGGTGGCTTGCGTGTACACGTCGCCCGCGATGGGCCGCGTCCGCAGCTCCTGTTTAAATGCGCGGATGCTGTTGGTGCGCGCTTCGGCGTCCTGCGGCCCGCCGTAGTCGGAGAAGCCAAAACCGCCCCATTCGCTCACGACGAGCGGCACTTGGCGGCGGTAGAAGAACGGGTCGCCCACCACGAGCGGGAAAGCCGCCGTGCCTTCCATCTCGCCGCCCACCAGGCGGTCGAGCAGTTCCCGCCAGCGGCCCAGGTCGGGGGTGTAGAGGTGGGCCGTGAGCAGGTCCGACTTCAGGCGCCCGGTGTGGGATATGTGGTGCCAGCCGTCGTTGTCTACCACCAGAAACTGGGGGTAGGCAATTTGCATGAAGTGGTACATCTCGACGATGTACTCGCGGGTTTCGGCGTTGGTGGCGATGTCCTGGGCGCCCCAATCCTCGTTGTACAGGCTCCAGATGACGATGCTGGGGTGCGTTTCGATGAGGGTAACCATGCGCAGCAGCTCGGCGCGGTGGTTTTCGCGGCTGCGCGGGGTGGAGCTGTGCGGGCTGGGCACTTCCACCCACAGCAGCAGGCCCAGCTCGTCGGCCAGGTTGTAGATGCGCGGGTCGATGCCGGCGATGTGCACCCGCACCAGGTTGCAGCCCAGCGCCTTCATGGCATGCATGTGGCGCTGCATTTCCTCCAGCGTGGCCGTGCCCGGCTGGTACAGAATGCCGTCGAGGTAGGTGGGTTGGTTGTTGAGGTACACGTAGCGCCCGCGGGCCTCAATCTTGCGCAGCCCAAACAGGGTTTCGATGCTGGCCGCGTAGCCGTCGGCGTTGACTAGCTGCGCCACCAGGCGGTAGCGGTGCGGCGCCTCCGGTGACCACAGCTCCGCCCCCGGCACTTCCAGCACCACGCGCTGCTGCCACTGTCCGGCTTCGAGGTGCAGCGGAAAGTCGGACTCGGCCAGCGGGGCCACCCGGTCGGGGGTTTTAGGGTCGAACACCTGCAGGCGGATGGTGTAGTCGCCGGCGTCGTGAATGCGCAGTGTGAGGTTGAAGCGCACCAGTTGGTCTTCCACCACGCTTACGACGCCCACGCGGGAGCGCAGGCGGTTGCGTTCCACCACTTCCAGCCACACGCTGCGCACGGCGCCGGTGTAGGTCTGGTACCAGATGCCGCCGCGCTTGTACACGTGCGACTCCTGCTTGCCGCGCGGGGTTTCGGCGTCCATGTTGTCGGCAATGCGCACCGTGAGGCGGTTCACGGGTTGCAGGCACTGCTCGTCCAGCTCGTAGGTGAACGAGGTGTACTCGCCGTAATGCACTTCTTCGCCTTCGATGGTTTTCAGCAAATGGCCGTTGAGCCAAACCCGGGTTTCGTAGCCACAGGCCCCGAACGTGAGCTGCACCATGGAGCGCACCTGGGGCTCGGCCACCTCCGGCATGTCGAATTCCCGCTCGTACCACACCACCACTTGGTCGTGCCAGGCGGCGGCACCTTGGTGGCCGCGGGCCTGGGCCAGGTGCTCTTCCACCGAGCCCGGCCATTGGGCGGTGTGCTCGTAGGCGTGGCCCTGGGCCCAGTTGTCGCGCAAGCCCGTGTCTTCCACGTCGTGCGCAAACCGCCACTGGCCGTCCAGCAGCACGTGGTTGTTCATGCGCAGCACGGCGCGGGGGAGGGGGTTCTCAATTTCCTCGATGAGAAGGTCGTCGGGGCGGCTGGCCGAGAGGGAGTAGTTCGATTGATTCAGGTCGTCCATGCGGGGCGGAGAAGAAAGGAAGCCCGGCGGTAAGCTGAGCCAGAATCATTGCTAACGGCCCAAGCCGGGGGAATGATACAGCTCCTGCGTAAGCCAAGCGCAAACTATGGTTTCATCAATACGAAAAAAGCCCCGATTGTTATCAATCGGGGCTTGAAAAACGAGAAGTTGCCGGGTTTAGGTTTTTTGCTTCTTCTTTTTGGCCGCCGGAAACAAGATGTTGTTCAGGATGAGGCGGTAGCCGGGCGAGTTGGGGTGCAGGGCCAGGTCCGTGGGCTCTTCGCCCACCAGGTGCTGGTAGTCTTCGGGGTCGTGCCCGCCGTAAAACGTCCAGGTGCCTTTGCCGAGGGTGCCGTGCACGTAGCGGGCCTCGCCGGTTTGCTTGGTGTCGCCCATCACCACCACGTCCGACTTGATAAGGCGCTTGCGGAAAGCCGTGGTCTGGCCCATGAAGCCGTGGATGGTTTTCTCGTGGTTCTGGCACAGCATAGTGGGCACCGGGTCGTACTTGGCCGAGAACGTGAAGAGCGAGAAGTAGTCGTTCTGCTCGCCCAGGCCGCGCTCGTTGGGCTGCATGTCGATGTTGGAGTACTCGTACTGAAACGGGTTGCGTTCGAGCTGGAAGTTCTCGAAGGCCAGGCAGCGGTTGAAGTTCAGCTTGCTCTGGGCCGCAGGGTCGGCGGGGTCGCCGTCGTACATGCTCTCCACCATGTCGATGCCCAGGCCGGCCAGGGCGATGTCGTAGCTGTCGGTGGCCGAGCACATGGCGAACAGAAACCCGCCGCCGGCAATGAATTCCTGCATCTTGGTGGCCACCGTGCCCTTCATCACGCTTACCTTGGCAAAGCCGTTGCGCTTGGCGGCTGCTTCGGCGTCGCGCACCTGCTGCTGGTACCAGGGGTA
>DASVTG010000277.1:0-3369 GCA_036387695.1 Hymenobacter sp.
CCGCGGAGAGGGGCCGGGGGTGAGGTTGCGGTGCCAGGGCAACATTCCTAATTCCCGACGCGGCCTTGCTCGTCGGCGCTGGCGGAGGCGCGGCGGGCCTGGGTTTTGCCGCTGCCGATTTTGCTGGTGAACACCAGCGTCACGCGGCGGCTTTCCCACTGGTTGTTCCAGGTCTGGTTGATGTTGTTGTAGTTGAGCGTGCTGCGGAAGCGGTTGGTGTTGAAGACGTCGGCCACGCGCAGGCTGAAGCTGGCGCGCTCGGCCCAGATTTGCTTTTTCAGGCCCAGGTTCACCAAGCCGCTGGCTTTGGTGCGGTACAGGCCCTGCACCGCGGGCGAACTGTAGCTGCCGCCCAGCAGCAGCTTGTAGCTCCGGGGCAGAACGAAGGTGTGGTCGGAGCTGGCTTCCCAGCTGTAGCGGGCCAGGTTCACGGCCCGGTCCTGCACGGTGGTGCGCACCTGAATGTAGCTGCCGCTGAGCTGGTTGTCGACGCCCCACCACTTGGTGATGTCGGTGTGGCCGCCCGAGCTTAGGGTGAGGGTGCTGGCCTGGGCCAGGTTCTGCGGGGTGCTGGTCGATACGTTGGTGTCGTCGTTCTGGGTTATTACGTTGTTCACCGAGTTGGTTTCGTGCAGGTAGCTCAGGCTCAGCACCTGAAAGTCCTTGTGCAAGTAGTTCAGCACGAAGGATTGCGAGAGCGAAGGCGCCAGAAAGGGGTTGCCCTGCTGGGCGGTATAGAAGTCGGTGTAATTAAGAAAAGGGTTCAGGCTTTGGTAGCTGGGACGGGTGATGCGGCGGCTGAGCGAGGCGCTTACCTGGTCCTGCTCCGTGACTTTGTAGCTAGCGAAGGCGCTGGGAAACAGCTGGAAGTAGCGGCGGTCGACTTGCACGCCGGTGGTGGCGGAGCGGCCGGACGTCTGGGTCAGCTCGCCGCGCAGGCCGGCTTTCAGCTCCAGGCGGGCGTAGCTGGTGTTCACGCTCACGTAGCCGGCGCTGATGTGCTCCTCGTAGGCAAACTGGTTGGTGCGCAGGGCGTCGGGCTGCCAGGTGCTGCCGGCCAGCTGGTCGAATTGAATGGCGCTGCGCGAGGTCACCCAGCTGGTTTTGGCGCCGGTCTCGGCCCGCCACTTGGTGCCGGCGAAGGGGTGCACGTAGTCGATTTTGGCGGCTCGGATGGTGGTTTCCGACGAGGCGGCGCTGCGCAGCTGCTCGGCCGGCCGGCCCTGCTCGGCGCCCGGCGCAAACACCACGTTGTTGAAGCTCTGGTCTTTGGTGCTGGCGTAGCGCACGTAGTCCACGTCGGCGCTCAGCTCGCGGCCGGTGCTGTCGAGGGCGAAGCGGTAGTAGAGGTTGAGGGCGTGGTTGGTGCCGTCGCTGGTTTGGGGGTTGGTCATCTGGCGGCGGCCGCCGGGGTTGCCGGCCGCGTCGGTGGTCACGGAGTTGCTGGTGCTCACGGCGGCGGTCTGGTCGGCGCTGCCCCGCAGCTGGAGGCCGAGGTTCTGGCGGGCGGTCAGGGCCACGTCGGCGCCGGTGGCGTAGGTGCCGGCGTAAGTGAGCGGGCGCCACAGGTTTTCCTGGTTGAAGATGCTGTCGCGGATGGCGCGAATCATCGTCAGGCGGTTGAACGAGTTGTAGCGGCCGCCGTCGAGGCGGGCGAAGAGGCGCACCTTGCCCACGTTGTAGCTCAGGTTGGTGCCGGCCCAGCTTTTCTCGTAGCGGCCCTGGCCCAGGCCCAGGGTGTAGGTGCCGCTCAGGCCCGGCAGCTGGCTGCGGCGCAGCTTGATGTTGAGCACGCCGGCCGTGCCGGCGGCGTCCATCGACGCGGGCGGGTTGGGCATCAGCTCAATCTGGCTGATGGCCGACGCGGGCAGCGACTTCAGGTAATTGCTCAAGGCCGCGCCGTTCATGTAGGTGAGCTTGCCGTCTATCATCACGTTCACGCCCGTGCTGCCGCGGTACATCACGTTGTCGTCCTTGTCGAGGGTTACGCCGGGGGCTTTTTTCAGGATTTCGAGGGCCGTTTCGCCGGCGGTGTTCAGGCGGCCCACGTTCACGACGGTGCGGTCGGCGTGCTGCTCCAGCAGGGGCGTGGTGCCCACCACGGTCACTTCCTTCAGGGCCGTGGCGGCGGGCGCCAGGCGCAGGGCCGGCACCGCAATGGCGTCGTTGCCCACCACGAAGGCGGCGCTGCGGGCGCTGGCGTAGCTCATCAGCAGCGCTTTCACGCAGTAGCTGCCGGGCCGCACGCCGCCAAAAACGTAGGCGCCCTGCTCGGTGGTGGTTTGGGAGTTGGCAATGGTGGAATCGGGCAGGTGCAGCAGCACGGCGGTGGCGAAGGCCAGCGGCTGGCCGGCTTTATCGAGCACGGTGCCAGTGGCGGTGGCCTGGGCGGCGGCCCGCTGCGAGAGGGCCGGCAGGGCCAGGAGCAGCAGAACGAAAAAGCGGCGGAAGCAGGTGAAGGTGTTCATAGCAAAAGAGCGTTGGCGAATTGATGGCTCAAAGGTGAGCCGGCCCCGTTCCCAGCTAAAAAACATTATCCGAATGCCCCAAAATCGGCTGCTACTACCGGTTTTGGGCGTTTTCTGGTTTCGCATCCCAAAACCGGCCTTTCGCATAAAAAAGGTGCGGGCGCCGCCAGAGGGCGGTAGGTTTGGCCTAGTCTTTCGCTACAAGTCACCCACTCCGGCTCCGGATTTTTTTGCTTCTGATATGAACAAGTATTCCATCCGTTGGCATGTACTCGGTTGGCTGGCCTACGCCGCCTACGAGGTAGCGGGAAAATTCCTGGAGCATTCCACCACCCCGCTGCGCATTAAGCTGTGGCTGGGAGTTTCATTTTTGCTCATCCGGCTGGCCGAATTCTACGTGTGCTACCTGGTGGTGTACCCGCGGTTCCTGCGCACCGGCCGTACAGGCGCACTGATTGCGGCCCTGGGGGGCGTGTTGGCCCTTTACATAAGCATGCGCGCCTTTATAGAGGAGGTTATTTACCCGGCGGTGCTGGGATTCCATAATTATACGATTGACGGGTCGGTTACTTATAAAATCGGGTATTACGTAGGCGACAACCTCTATTTTGCCACCCCCGTGATTGTCATCAGCGCAGCCTTGTGGAGTGCCCAGGCGGCCCTGCGTCGCGAGCGCGAAAACCGCCAGCTACGCGAAGAAATGCGCGCCGCCGAAGTCGCCTTCCTCAAAACCCAAATCAACCCGCACTTCCTCTACAACACGCTCAACATGCTCTACAGCATGGCCTACCCGGTGGCGAAACCGGTGGCCAACGCCATCCTAAAACTCTCGGAGCTGATGCGCTACATGCTGCACAACAGCCCCGACGGCCAGGTGGACTTGACGCAGGAAATCGAGTAC
>DASVTG010000278.1:0-4018 GCA_036387695.1 Hymenobacter sp.
GTCGCTGAGGTCGGGGAAGTAGCCGCGCACCTGGTAGGTGGTCAGCTGGCCCTTATACACAATGGTTTTGCACGAGAGCGAGGCGAAGTAGAACACGTCCATCGCGGCCGTCACCGTCTCGCGTACCGTCTTGAAAATCAGGCGGCGCAGCACGTACAGCTTGCGCTCAAAGTCATCCGGATTCGTAATGCCCGCCGGACGGCCGAAAAACACCTGCTCCATCACCGGCTCGGCGGCCAGCGCCGTGGGTCCAATGCCCAGCGGGTTCACCGGCACGGGCCGGTAGCCCAGCAGCGGAAACCCCAGCCGCGCTGCCGCGCCGTTGATGACTTCGCGGCAGGCTTCACGCAACTTGGCATCTTTCGGCAAAAAGGTAAAGCCTACGCCGTAGCTGCCCGGTTCGGGCAGGCGAATATCCAGCGCCACGCACTCTTCCAGCAGGAACCAGTGCGGAATCTGAATGAGCAGCCCGGCCCCGTCGCCGGAGTCGGAATCGCAGCCGCAGGCGCCGCGGTGCTCCATGTTTTCCAGCATGGTCAGCGCATCGGTGATGGTCTGGTGCGTCTTGCGGCCGTTGAGGTAGGTGATGAAACCAGTCCCGCAGGCATCGTGCTCAAATTCGGGGCGGTACAGGCCCTGAGGAGTGTCGGTGGGTGGTGTCGGGCTATTGAAAGTCATATGCGGGGCGGAGACATTAGCGAGCGGCGGGGCGGAATCAGCCCGCTGCGCACAGTTATTTAAAGAACCGGCCAGTCTTCGGCCAGTGAAAAAATATTTCCCGCTGCTTTACTATTTCTAGCCTTCTGTAGCCATTCGCAATTTGTTGTAAGTCAAAATTTTGTATAGGAATAGCCTACGATGTCAAAACCTGGACTTCTGAACGTCATGCCAAGCGCAGCCGAAGCATCTCGCTTGCTTCTTTTGTCATCCTGAGCGGAGCGAAAAACCTTCTCACGATGAAACGACCTGTTCTGACCTGAGAAGGTCCTTCGCTGCGCTCAGGATGACAACCGATTGAATTACTACCCCACGCGAGACGCCTCGGCTGCGCTCGGCATGACGGGCTCTCACCCCATCCGCCTACTTCAACAGCCCAAATTTGCGCTGCATAATCTCTTGCACGGGCCGGTTTTCAATCTTGCTTTCCAGCCAGGAAACGATGTCCAGGTACATGAAGGGACGCCGTTCAAAAGGGTCATGTGAGATGGCAATTAACCGGTCCTTTAACTGAATGAAGGCATTTTTCAGCTCCTGTGGATTCAGGTCGCCCACGGTGCGCAGGAACTGGAAAATGGCTACTTGCATTTGCTGCTGGTCGTTCATTTTGCCCAGGAAGCGGTACACCGATTTTACCTGGTAATCCAGGCTTTCGTCGCGGCCGGCCTCGTAGTGCGCAATCAGGTTGAGGATGCGGGCGAAGCACTGGATGTCTTCGCGCAAGGCGTTGTCTTTGAACTGGATGATTTTGGTCAGGTATTCAATGGCCTTGTTGAAATCGCCGCTGCCGAAGTACAAGCTGGCAATTTTGTAGTAAAACACCATGAGGCGATGCGGGTCGAGCTGCTGCTGAAACTGCGCGAGGTTGGCCAGCAGGGGCGGAACGATGGCCAGGCCTTCGGTGAAACGGCCCCGCATGAAGTAGGCGTTGATGCGGTTGGTGTAGATGTACAGAAACAGCAGCATCTCGATGTTGGGGTTGGAGCGCCGGTCGGGGTCGTCGGCGAAGGCTTCTAACTTGGCCAGTACCTTTGTAAATTTGCTGTAATATAGCAAGTTGTATGAGGTAATGAGCAGGTTGTGCAAGCCCTTGAGGTAGAGCATGGTTTGCTGCTGGCGAATGGCGGGGTAGCGCTCAAACAGGTCGACCCACTTTTGCGCGTAGCGGTAGCAGGCCAGGAAATTCTGCGTGATGGTGTAGTACCACACGTGGGCCTGGTAGTAGTAGAGCTCCTCGAAAAAGTCGGGGTTACGCATGTCCACGTTCGCCAGGGCGGAGCGAAAAAACGTGGTCAGTCGCTCAAAATCGGCCTGGTTGCGGGCGTGGCCAATTTGCAGGTAGATGCCGTACATGCGCAGCGCCAGGTTCGAAAGCACGTGCTGCTGGCTCACGTGCTCCACCAGCGTCAGGGATTCGGCCGACAGCTCCTCGGCTCGGCCTTGCAGGCTGCGGGTGATGTACTGGGCCTCGATGAGCTTCTCAAAATCAAGCGCTTGCAAGGCAATGTGGCTCATGCCCACCTGCTGGGCCGATACTTTCAGACGCTCCAGCATGCGCAGGCTTTGGTGGTAGAGGCCGCGGTTGTAGAGCACGCGGGCGTAGTCGAGCTGCTCGCGCAGTTGGATGTCGAGGTTTTGGCCGGCGTGGTACATGCGCAGGCTGGCCAGCAGCTGCCGGTACAGGTTGGCCTTGAGGTTGGCGAGCTGCACCTTCTTAATGGCCGGCACCTGGGCCAGAATGCGCTCATCGTCGTAGTGCGCGGCGTCTTCGAGGGCGTCGAAAAGCTGCAAAAACTTCAGCCCTTCGCTTGAGCCCTGCCGATTGGCAAACAGCCGGAAGTGCCGTTTTTCGGACCGATTCAGCGACTTAACCAATTGAAAAACTGGGTCGTTATTCTCGTTTGCCATCGTAATCCGATGTTATTTTATTTGCTGTTTATCAGCATGTTGCGGAAATATAATTCCTGCTTAGAAATAGTAAGCCGTCTCAAAATGCATTTCCACTGCGCGGCGGGCTCGTGTAGCATTGCACCCACTAGAGCTCCCAGCGCGGGCTGCGCAGGCCCTGACACCCGAAAACAAGGTGGCCAGGTCTTGCCCATCCGCACGGCGCAAGCTAAGCACTAACCCGCGGCTTGGTTTCGGCCAGCACCCTATTTGCAACCTCATGAGCCTTTCGCTTCACGCCGTCGTCTTCGTCATTATTAACCAGCCGTCGGGCTGAAAGCGCCTTCTTGCCCGCAAGCAAAAAGCCTTTCTCAGCCCCGCGCTCGGAAAGGCTTTTTGTTGACCAAACCCTTGTAACCCTCTCACTTCGTTCATGTATTTCGACGACAAAACCCTCGTTTTCCTCGACGGCGAGTTCCTGCCAGCCACCCAAGCCACTTGCGGCGTCTACGCCCAGTCGCTGCACTACGGCTATGCCGTTTTTGAAGGCATCCGGGCCTATAACACGGCCCAAGGCACCCGCGTTTTCAAAGCCCGCGAGCACTACGAGCGGCTGCATTATTCCTGCCGGTCCATCGGCCTGCCGCTCACTTATTCGGTGGAAGAGTTGACAGAAATTAGCTACCAACTGCTGGCCAAAAACAACCTGTCCGACGCCTACATCCGGCCGCTGGCTTTTGCCGCCACGCCGCACATGACCCTCACCGCGCCGACCAGCGCCAACCTGCTCATGGCCGTGTGGAAGTGGGACCGGTACCTCGGCAGCCAGAGCCTGCGCCTCACCGTGTCGCCCTACGAGCGCCCCAACCCCAAGGCCGTGCCCATCGAAGCCAAAGTATCGGGCCACTACGCCAACTCCATCATTGCCAGCTCCGAAGCCAAAGGCCGCGGCTACGACGAAGCCCTGCTGCTGGACATGAACGGCTATGTGGCCGAGGGCCCAGGAGCCAACTTCTTCTTCGAGAAAAACGGCGAGCTGTTTACCGCGCCCGGCGGCAGCATTCTGCGCGGCATCACCCGCAACACCATCATCGACCTGGCCCGCGAGTCCGGCATCAAAGTCACGGAGAAGTTCTTCCGACCCGAGGAACTGCAAGGAGCCACCGGCGCCTTCATGACCGGCACGGCCGCCGAGGTTATCGGTGTGGCTTCGGTAGACGACGTGGTGTTTGAAAAGCCCTTCGAGCAGACGCTGGGGGCGCAATTGGCGCAGCGCTACACAAGCTTGGTGATGGAAGAGCGGGTAACGGCGGAAGTGTCTTGAAGCATTCGTGCTGCTGGGTGTAGGCCGGGGCGCCTCACCCCCGGCCCCTCTCCGATGGAGAGGGGAGCCTGTTCCGTTTCGTCTGGCACT
>DASVTG010000279.1:0-3789 GCA_036387695.1 Hymenobacter sp.
CATTCACCAGGAACGTGCCCCGCAGCCACATCGGCGTGGCCCGAATGGGGTCTTTGTCCACCGTCCGCAACACGTAAGCCGGGCCGCTTGGTGGGTTCAAGGTCAGGCTGGTGCTGTTGAATCCGCCGCCCACTTTGCCCGGGAGCAGGCCGCCGGGCCGGGCATTGGGCAGGCGCAGCACCGGCACGGCCACGGGGGCAGCCCAGGTGCGGCGGTTGTGCCGGCCCACCAAGGCGTGGTACAGGCGGCCGTGGCGGGCGTACTGCCGGCCCGCCGTGGCGGCGCGCACGCTGTCGGCGGTGGGCGGCAGGGCACTGGTCGCGTCCAGCCGCGCATCGGGCTGGAAAAAATGCTTACGGACGCAGCCCGTTCCCAGCACTCCGGTGAGGGTGCCGAGCACGGCCACGTAAACAAGCGGTAAGCGAAGCAACATCAAAAGCAAGTAAGTAATTACGATTTAGCATTCAACAACAGCAACCCAAACATGGCTGGTGGCCCGGTGGTTAGTCGTCGTTGAGGCGGTCATAGCGGGCGTGCCTTTTCTGCGGCGGCCGCGGCTTCGGGCCGTTTGGCGCCAGCAGGTCGGAGGCGTCATCGTAGAGGGCCAGGCCGCGCGCAGGGCCGGTCAGCACCAGGTGGTCGCGGCCCGGTCCGCCGTATACCCGAATGGGCATGGCCCGCCGGCCCGGGGCGGTGGTGAGCACAAAGGCGTCGTCGCCACCCAATCCTTCCAGGGTGAGCCGTTTGGTTTCGCTGGCGTAGTAGGTGCGCCGAAACCGCAGGGAGTCGCCGCTGGGGCTTTTGGCCAAGGCGGACGAAAACACGTGCACCGTCGTTGAATCGGCGTAGCGACGCACGACAAACCGCTCCGCCTGGGCCGTGCCGCCCACCACGGGCTCGCGGGCCAGGGTGCGGTAAAAGGCTTCGGCGGCTTCGGGCAGGGTAGCCCGCCGGGTTTTGAGGGCGTTGCCGATGCGCGGGCCTTCCAAGGCAAACACGGCGGCTGGCAGCTGGTGCATGGCCCGCTCGATGAGCGAATCGGGCAGCCGGCGCTGCAAGTCCAGGGCCAGCTGCCGGAAGTCGGCCCGGCTCAGGAGCGACAGGCCGCGCTGGTCAATAAAGCGCGCCTGCTTCACGAGCCCGGGCAGGTAGCCGTAATCGGACCGGAAAGTGTGAAACTGCGGTGCGATGAACGGGCGAGAAGCGAGCCAGGGCACCAGCCCGTCATCGAACCGAAAGTACACCTGGTCGCGGTCCTTGGGAATGGCGCGGTACCGCTTCGAGCCGCCCGGGTCCTCGAACACGGCCCAGTCCCATTGCCGCTCGTGCCGGTCCCAGTCGCCGAGCCAGACATCGAGCAGGCGGGCGCGCAGAAAAGCCCGCTGGTCGATGCTGTGGGTGGGGTGGGCGTAGACGTTGGCGAGCATGTCTTCGCCGTCGAGAAAGCCGGTGGCCTTGGCCAGGTCCGGCGTGCGCGAGGCCAGCGCATCATACTTTTCTTCGAGCAAGGCCAGCTTGCCTTGAAATCGGGTTGACATTTCGCCCAGCCCGGCCTCGTCCTGCCGCACGTACACCAGGCGCGGGCGGGAGTGGGCCACGCCCGCAGCCTGGGCCAGGGGCGGCACCGTGAACGCGCCGTATGGCAGGGCGGCCGAAGTGGCGTCGCGCACGGCATTCAGCAAAAAGGTGTTCCGAAGCACCTTGGGCAAGGTTTTGTGCGGCTCTTTGTCGAGCGCGCGGAGGGCGTATTCCCGTTCGCGCCGGCCTTCCAGCGTCATGCTGATGCTTTGGTAGCCGCCGCCGGGCTTGTCGGGCCGCAGGCCCCCCGGCACGGCAGTGGGCAGGTGCAGCACCTGCGCCTGGGCCGGGGCGGCCCAAGCGCGGCGGTAGTGCCGGCCCCAAAACAAGCAGTAGAACCCCGAATGATTGTTGTAATGCCGCCCGGCCACGGCCAGCACGGAGTCGGTGCCGGGGGGAAGCGGCGCGGCGCTGCCGGGCCCCACCCGCGCATCGGGTTGAAAGTAGGTGCGCCGGGCACAGCCGGCGGCCAACAGCTCAAGCCCCAGCATGGCCAGCAGTGACCACCGAAAACCAGGCAAAAAAAGAAAACGGGGAGGCATTCGCAATAGTGGGAGGCCGGAATGGCCCTTTAACGCAGCTTACCGGCAAAGGTGAGCGCCAACACAACCGTGACCCCTCGCTTTGCGGTATACGAAAGCCCTTCCAGCGGCTCGGTGGCCCCGAAGAACCGGCTATTGCTATGTCAGGGTTAACATTTTCCACCGCGTCTTTTTCCTGTGGCTTGGGCTGCGCCGTGGCGTTGGGGCTGAGCGCTTGCGCGGGGCCCACGGCGCCGGCGCCCGCGGCCGTGCGCTGGGCACCCGACTCCGCCTCGGTGCAAGTGGCGGCCGGCCCCCACTACACCCGCGGGGCGGTCTGGCAGTTTTTCTGGGGCAAGCACTACCGCACCGTGTGGGCCACGCCCGTGACGGTGCCCGTGCTGCGGCTGGCCACCGCCGTGCCGGGCGGCTTGGTGCCCCTGCGCGCCGGCGGCAGCTACCAAACCAAAACCTTGCGCCTGCGGGCCGTTAACGGAAGCGAGTTTGTGCTGCGTTCCGTGGACAAGGACGCCCGCGTGGCCTTGCCCGCGGGCGTCATTCGCCGCTTGCTGGGCGGGCTGATGAAGGACCAGACCAGCGCCGCCCAGCCCTACGGCGCCTACGTGGCCGCGCCCCTGGCCCAAGCCGCGGGCGTGCTGCACACCAATCCGCGGCTGGTGTATTTGCCCAACGACCCCCTGCTGGGCAAGTTCCGGGCGGGCTACGCCAACGCGATGTACTTGCTGGAAGAGCGGCCGGAAGGCAGCCAACGGGAGCAGCTTTCCTTTGGCAATTCGCCCCTGGTGGTCAGCACGGCCCACATGCTCACCAGCACGCTCACGCAGCCCACGGCCCGCGTGCAAGCGCGCGCCTACCTGCGGGCCCGCCTGCTCGACATGTGGCTCGGCGACTGGAGCCGGCGCGAGGACCAGTGGCGCTGGGCCAGCTTTCCCGTGGCCGGCCAAGTGGTTTACTACCCCATTCCGCGCGACCGCGACCAGGCCTTTTTTCTGTTCAACGACGGCGCCATCACCCGCCTGATTTCGTGGTTTGTGCCCAAATACCACAGTTTTCAAGCGTCCATTCCGCTTAATACCGTGGACGGCCTCACCCGCACCGCCCGGGTGCTCGACCGCACGCTGCTGGGCCGGCTCAGCGCCGAAGACTTTCGGCGGGAAGCTGATTCGGTGCGCGCGCGCCTGAGCAATGCGGCCATTGCCCAGGCCTTGCAAGCCGGCCCGGCCGAAACGAGAGCGGGCATTGCGGCCAGGTTTGGCCCGATGCTGCGCGCCCGACGGGCGGAACTGGGGGCCGTTGCGCAGCGCTACTACGAAGTGCTGGCCGCCGAAGCCTGGGTGGTGGGCACCGACCAAGCGGAGCGTTTCGTCGTGAGCCCAACGGAAGCGGGCGGGCTGCGGGTGCGGGTGCTTGCCCGCCGCCCGAACCAACCCGACAGCCTGCTGAGCGAGCGCGAATACCGGCATTCGGACACGCGCGACGTGAATTTGTATGGCTTGGGCGGCAACGACGTGTTCGAGCTGCTGGCGCCCCTGAAAACCGCGCTGTCGGTCAACATTTACGACGGCACCGGCGACGACCACGTCCTGGTTCGGGCCGGGGCTTCGGCGGAAACCACGGGCGTCACCTGGTTTCGGGGCGCTGACGACGAGGCCGACCACAAGGCGCTGCA
>DASVTG010000280.1:0-10574 GCA_036387695.1 Hymenobacter sp.
GACGCGAACAAGTTCTGACGGCGTGGGGACGCGAACTACAAAGTTCGCGCTACTCACTGACTCCAAAACCGCTCTAACCCATGGCAAAGAGTAGGGCAGGTGCTACCGCTGCACCAGACGGGAACCCAGGGCTCGCTGCAAATCCGGGATGTCATAATGCCGCAGCACACCGGGCAGCGCATCCGAATAGGCGTCCTTGGCGGTAGGCTGCCCAAGCTGCTCCTGGTACGAGCGCGGCGCCGGCGCCACCATCAGGCGGGAAATACTGGGCCACAGCACCGCCGCGTGCAGGGCCGGTATCACGGCCCGGCCACTGGCCCGGATTTCGACCGGAATCTGAGTGAGCGCGTCCGCGTTGCGCACGAACATCAGCACGCTGCTGATGTCGGCTACGCGCTGCGTGAGCAGGGGGCGGCCGGTGTGAAGGGCCAGCATCGCGTTGCGGTATTCGCGGTTGTAGTATTTGGGGTCGTTGAACGCGGCGGGGTCGGTGGTTTCGCCCAGGCCGCGCAGGTCGGCCAGGAGCACGGCGGTGCCTTCACGCAGGTAGGCCTGCAGCTGCGCGGCAGTGTCGACCACGGCACTCTTGCCACCGTCGGCCAGCCACAGCAAGACCTTGGTGGGCTTGGCCGGGCCGGCGGGCAAAGCGAGCAGCACGGGCAGTGGGGGCTGGTTCTGGCGGCGCAGAATGATTTTTTGCAGCGCCAAGCCGGCGCGGCGCAGGGTGTCGAGCTGGCTTATTTCCAAGCTGCCGGCGGGTTCATCAAGTAGCCCGTACAGGTGCTGGGCCACCCGTGCGCCCAAGGCCTGGTCCGAAATGGCAGGTCGGCGCGCGGCCAGCGCGCGGGCCGCCTGCAAGTGCCGGCCCGCCAGCGTTTCTTCGTTTCGGAAAGCGGTAGTCACCTGCCCCGTGGCCGTGCACCGCAGTTCCTGCTCCGACGACACCACCAGGCTGCCTTCCCGCACCGGAGCCGCATCGCCGCAAAGCCAGCGCCGGAACCACGCCACGGCGGCCTCGCGCTTGGGTTGCGAGATGCCGTGCCCGTCGTCGTACGCAAACAAGCTGAGCTGCTCCGGACGGCCCAGCGCCGTGTAAATGCGCCGGGTTTCGGCCGTGGCGGCCTCGATTTGGGTGTAGTCCACAAAATCGTAGCGGCCGGCCAGCACGAGCAGCGGCTTGGGCGCAAACATGATGGGCCAGTCGGCCAAATCCAGCCGGGCGCGGCCGGCACCGGGGAGCTGCACGCAGCCATCGGCGGGCCCGGTTAGCTCCAGGTTGCGCTCGCCGCTGGCCACGTAGCTGCACAGGGCGGCTACTTTCATGCGCGGCTCCAGCGCCATAAAGTAGGCCGCCTGGGTGGCGCCGCCCGAGTTGCCCAGGCAGCCCAGGCGGGCGGTGTCCACTTCGGGCCGGGTCAGCAGGTAATCGAGGCCGCGGGCGTTGTCCCAGAACTGTTCGGCGGGCGTGGTGTGGCCCAGCAGCGCGGCGCCGGCGTTCAGCAGCGTGTGCTCGGTGGTGCCGCCGCGGGCCAGGGCCTTGCCGGCGGCATCGGTTAGCTGCATGCGCTCGCCCTGCGAAATGGGGTCGATGACCAGCACCACAAAGCCGTGCTGCGCAAACAGGATGGCCGTTTTTTGGTAAGAAACCGTGGCCTTGGCCTCCGGCTCGTGCCCACAAAACAGCAGCACGCCCGGCTTTTTGCCCCTGCCCGCCGGCACGTACAAATTGGCCGTGACGTGGTGCCGCGGCGTGCTTTCGTAAATAACTTTCTCGATGCGGTAGCGCTCGCGGGCCAGCTTGCCCGTGACTCGGGCCCGCAACGGCGTGCGGGCAGGAAGCGGCCCCAGCACCCGCCGAAACCGGGCGCGCACGCTGTCGCGGTAGGCCGCTGCCCCGGCCGCCGATTGCGCCGCCTGGTTCAGCTCGGCGGCGCGCGGCGCGTATTGCGCGTGCATTTGCTGCAGCAGATAGGTGCTGAGCGTGGCTGGCGCTTTCCAGTCCAGCACGTTCGCGTCGGGGGCCCGTTGAGCCCCGGCCGGGCGGCCAAGCAGCAAGGCAACGAGAGCTAGCAGGACGGTGGTAACGCTGCGCATAGTTGGTTGTAGGGACGCGCCATGGCGCGTTCGGCGGGGCTTTGGGCGGGCCTGCTGGATTGCTTTAATTGCTTTATCGACCGGCGCCATCCGCCGAACGCGCCAAGGCGCGTTCCTACGCGGCGGCTACGGCTTGCAGCTCTTCCACCAAATCGGCGGAGCCCACGAAGAGCGGGGCGCGCTGGTGCAGGTCGGAAGTGGGGTGCACGTCGAGCACCAGGTCGGCGCCCGTCACGGCCATGCCGCCGGCTTGCTCGATGAGAAAGGCCAGCGGGTAGCATTCGTAGAGCAGGCGCAGCTTGCCGCCGGGCTTGTCCACGGTGGGCGGGTACAGGTAGATGCCCCCGGTGAAGAGGTTGCGGTGGTAGTCGGCCACCAGCGAGCCCACGTAGCGGGCCGTGAGGCGGCGCTCCTTGCAAGTCGTCAGGAAAGTCCGCACAAACTCCGGGTAGTCAAACCAGTTGCCCTCGTTGCAGGAGAAAACCGGCCCATGACGCGGAATCTTGATGTCCGGGTGCGAGAGGAAAAATTCGCCCAACGAGTTTTCATAGGTGAAGCCCGTCACGCCGTGGCCGGTGGTGTACACCAGCATGGTGCTGGACCCGTACAGCACGTAGCCCGCGGCCACCTGGGCCCGGCCGCCCTGCAGGAAGTCTTCTTTGCGGGCCGGCCCGCCAATGCGCGACACGCGCCGGTAAATGCTGAACAGCGTGCCGATGCTCACGTTCACGTCGATGTTCGAGGAGCCGTCGAGCGGGTCGATGGCCACCACGTACTTGCCGTTGGTGTTGCCGGTTTGGATGAGGTCCTCGTCCTCTTCCGAGAGCACGGCGCAGGCCTCGCCCCCGTTGGTGAGGGCCCGGATGAAGCGAATGTTGGCTTCCACGTCGAGCTTCTGCTGCTTTTCGCCCTGCACGTTTTCGCCGCCCATGGCCCCGGTGATGCGCGACAAGCCGGCGCGGTTCACCTCGCGGTTCACGATTTTGCCGGCCAGCGCAATGTCGCGCAGCAGTTGGCTCAGCTCGCCGGTGGCGTACGCAAACTCGCTCTGCTTGCGCATGATGTAGCGCTCCAGCGTGGTGCCAACGGGCGTGGCCAAGGTGTTTTCATTTAACATTTATCAATCAACATTTAACAGTGAAGAATCCATGGTGAGCAAGGCGAGCAGCTAATGCCATTGGTTGATGCGCAGCTCCATCGCAATCGGCAAAGCCGATTGTTAAATGTTAATTGATAAATGTTGAATGACTACGAGGCTTGTTTCTGGGACTGCCACAGCACCACTTGCCAGCCCTGCTTGTTCTTCACCTGCACCACCACGTACTTGATGTGGGCCACGTTGGGCGTGCCGTCGGGCTTATTGGGCTGGTAAATAACGATTTGGCCGTTTACCACGGCGGTTTTGCCGTCGTTGTAAGCGCGCACGTTGATGTTTTCAACGTCAATTTTGTCGTACACGCTTTTGCCGTCGCGAATGCTCTGAATGTACTCCTTCTTGTCGTTCTGCTTGCCGTTGGAGTGCGTGTAGACGAGGTCGTCGGCGAAGGCTTTTTCAAGGAAAACGTAGTCCTTGCTCACTTGCGCGGCAAAGCGCTGGCGCTCCAGCGCTTCCACTTCTTTGGCGGCGCGGTCGTCTTTGCTGTTGGCGGGCCGGGCCGGGGCGGCCGAAGTCAGGATGCCAAGGCCCAGCACGAGCAGCAGGGCCAGATTAATCAGGTTTTTCATGGAAAAGTAAGAGTGGTTGTCGGCAACTGGTTGCCGGCTGTTAATAGTGGAGCCAAGCCTTATTGGCTGACTACCAATTCACAACCGGCAACTGACACCTACTTAGGCGACGTGGGGAAGCTTAGTTTTCGTCGTCGAGCTTGATGGGCTCCATGCGGGGCACCAGCGTGAACATCAGCACCCAGGCGAGCAGGTAAGCGGCGCCGCAGATGAAAAACATGATGTAGTAAGCCTTGTCAATTTGCCCAATGCTTTCGAAGTGCACAAACATGCGCTTCTGCACCAGCGCCGTGAGGGCAATGCCGCCCAGGCCGCCGGCCATGCCGCCGATGCCGGTGACCGAGCCCACCGCCCGCTTCGGAAACATGTCCGACACGGTGGTGAAAATGTTGGCGCTCCACGCCTGGTGCGCCGCCGCGGCAATGCCGATGACCAGCACCGCCAGCCACATGTTCAACTGCCCCAGCCACTGCGCAAACACGATGGGAAACACGCAAAAGGCGATGATGAGCATGGACGTTTTGCGGGCCTGGAACGCGGGCATGCCCCGCCGGATGAAGCCCAGCGGCAAGTAGCCGCCGCCCACGCTGCCGATGCTTGATAGGATGTACACCGCCGCTACCGGCAGGGCAATGGCCGTGCCCTTGAGGTTGTACTGCTTGCCCAGAAAGTCGGGCAGCCAGAACAGGTAGAACCACCAGATGGGGTCCGTCAGGAACTTGCCAATCACGAAGGCCCAGGTTTGGCGGAAGGTCAGCAGCTTGCCCCAGGATGCCTTGGGCTTCTCTTCCGTCACGCCCTCGGCCGGCAGGCCCACGGGAATGTCGGCGTTGATGTAGTCAAACTCAGCCTTTGACAGGCGCGCGTGCCTGGCCGGCGTTTCGTAGTACACCATCCACAGCACCAGCCACACAAAGCCCAGCGCACCCGTGATGAGGAAAGCCCACTTCCAGCCAATGCTTTCGGCAATGAGCGGCACGGTGAGCGGCGCGATGATGGCGCCCACGTTGGAGCCCGAGTTGAAGATGCCCGTGGCCAGGGCCCGCTCCCGCTGCGGAAACCACTCGGCCGTGGTTTTGATGGCCGCCGGAAAGTTGCCAGCCTCGGTGATGCCCAGAAAGCCGCGCGCAATGCCGAAGCCAAACGTGCTGCTCACCAGGGCGTGGCCCATGGCCGCCACGCTCCACAGCGCCGTGGAAAGGGCGTAGCCCAACTTCGTGCCCAGCTTGTCGATGATGCGGCCGGCGCCCACCATGCCCACCGCATAGGCCAGCTTGAAGGCGATTTCAATGTTGGCGTAGTCGCCTGCATTCCACTTAAACTCCGTTTCCAGGTAGGGCTTCAGCAGCGAGATAACCGCCCGGTCGAGGTAGTTGATGGTGGTGGCAAAAAACACCAGCGCACAGATGGTCCAACGGAACTTGCCCATCACGGCATTGGCCGTGGCCAGTGGGGAATCAGGCGGCGCCTGGATGGAAGTGGGGTTCATCGAGTTCGGGAATTTGAAACCAGGGCAATACTCGGCAGCAAACCCACGGCGCGCCACGCGCACCACGGGCAACTATTTTTTCAGCGTATCCACAAACTGCATCAGCTCGCCAATGCGGGCGGCTAGGGCGTCGGTATCGTCGGCATTCTTGAAAAGCTGCGAGCCCATGCCCACGGCATTCACCCCGGCGCCAAACCAGGCACTGACGCTCTCCCGCGTGGGCTCCACGCCGCCCGTCACCATCAGTTTGACGTGGGGCATGGGGCCGCGCAGCGCTTTCACGTAGTCGGGCCCGACCAGATTGCCGGGGAAAATCTTCACCACGGCCGCGCCCAGCTCGGTGGCGTTGTAAATCTCGGTGGGCGTGAGGGCGCCGGGCAGCCAGGGAATGTCGTGGGCGCGGCACACGGCGGCCACCTCGGCCGTGGCCAGCGGCTGCACCACAAACTCGGCGCCGGCCGCAATGAATTGCTCGGCGTCTGCGGCCTTGTAAATCGTGCCGATGCCGAGCACCATGTCGGGGCACTGTTCGGCCACAAAATCCTGCAGCCGCGTGAACACGGCCAACGCGTGCTCGCCACGGTTCACGAACTCAAACACGCGGATGCCGCCGGTGTAGCACGCCTGCAAGATGCGTTGTGTGTGCACGGCATCGGCGTGGTAAAACACCGGCACCACCGGGTGACGGAGCAGCGTGGCAAGGGTTTTTTCTGAGCTGTTAGCCATTAGCTGTTAGCTATTAGCGTTAAGAATGATGGTAAGAATTGAAAAAGCTAACGGCTAATAGCCATCAGCTAAAAGCTTATCTCAATAAACGGCCGCTGGTGTTGCCGCGCATGATGTCTTCCACTTCGGCCACGGTCACAAGGTTGATGTCGCCGTGCACGGTGTGCTTGAGCGCCGACGCCGCCACGCCGAAAGTAAGCGCCTGCTGCGGGTTGGTATAGGCCAGCGAACCGTAGATGAAACCAGCCATGAACGCATCGCCGCCGCCAATGCGGTCCACGATGGGGTTGATGTCGTAGGTGACGGTTTCGAGGAATTGCTGGCCGTCGTAAAAGAGGCCTTTCAGGCCATTGTGCGAAGCGCTGTGGGTTTTGCGGCGGGTGGTGATGACCTGCTTTACCTGCGTAAACTTGGCCATCACCTGCTGCGCCATCGACACGAACTTGCTGTCGGTGCCCGGCAGCGGCTGAATGCCGAACAAGTCCTCGGCATCGTTCTCGGAGCAGACGATAACGTCGCAACCCGCCACCAGTTCCGTCATCACGCGCTGGGCCGTTTGGCCGTATTGCCACAGGTTGCGCCGGTAGTTCACGTCGGCCGAAACGGTGATGCCCAGGCGGCGCGCGGCGGCGATGGCCTGGCGCGTGGCCTCGGCCGAAGCAGCCGATATGGCGGGCGTGATGCCCGTCCAGTGCAGCCAGCCGGCGTCTTTCAGGATTTCATCCCAGTTGAAGGCCGCCGGGTCGAGGTAGGCGAAGGCCGAGTTGGCGCGGTCGTACACCACCTTGCTGGGGCGCATCCCCGCCCCTACTTCCAGGAAATACAGCCCCAGCCGGTCGCCCTGAAAAACGGTGGCGTCCATGTTCACGCCCAGGGCGCGGAAGTGCTGGGCCGCGGCGTGGCCCAGGTCGTTGGCCGGAAAGCAAGTAACGTGAGCGGCGGGCACGCCCAACCCGGCCAGCGAGGCGCCCACGTTGGCGTCGCCGCCGCCGTAGGTGATTTCGAGGCTCTGGGTTTGCGCGAACCGGTAGTTCAGCGGCGGCGAAAGCCGCATCATGATTTCGCCGAACGTGACAACTTGCTTCATTTAGTAAGATTTGAGAACGATGTAGAGACGCGACACTTCGCGTCTCGGCGCGTGAACGGTGATGTTGAAACGATGCTGCGCGGACGCCGAGACGCCAAGTATGGCGTCTCTACATCGTTCGGTTAATGGGCTGTCACGGCCACAGTAGAGGCCTGCACTACTTGGCCGAAGCCGAAATACTCCTTGGCGTTGCCGTAGCAGATGTTTTGCACTGTGCGGCCCAGCAGTTCCAGGTCGGCGGGTAGTTCGCCGTTTTCCACATCATTGCCGAACAGGTTGCACAGCACGCGGCGGAAATACTCGTGGCGCGGGTACGACAGGAAGCTGCGCGAATCGGTGAGCATGCCCACGAAACGGCTCAGCAGGCCCATGTTGGAGAGGGCGTTGATTTGCTTCTCCATGCCGTCCTTCTGGTCGAGGAACCACCAGCCGGAGCCGAACTGAATCTTGCCCGCCACCGAACCGTCGTTGAAGTTGCCAATCATGGTGGCTATCAGTTCATTGTCGGCCGGATTCAGGTTATAAATGATGGTTTTAGCCAGCTTGTCCTGGCCGTCGAGGCGGTCGAGGAAAGTGGACAGGGCGCGGCCCTGCGGGAAGTCGCCGATGCTGTCCCAGCCCGTGTCGGGGCCGAGTTCGCGGAGCATGCGCGAGTTGTTGTTGCGCAGGGCCCCGATGTGGTACTGCTGCGTCCAGCCTTTCTCCCAATCCATCTCGGCCAGCAGCACCAGCATGGCCGACTTAAACTGCACGTTCTCCGCGCTAGTCAGCTCGCTGCCGCCGCGGATTTTCGAGAAGCTGGCCTCGATTTCGGCTGCGGTGTACGGTGCAGCATAAATCTGCTCCAAACCGTGGTCCGACAAGCGGCAGCCCACGCTGGCGAAGAAGTCGTGCCGGCGGCGCAAAGCCGCTTCCAAATCCGCAAACGTGTGGATTTCAACCTCCGCTACTTTGCCCAGCTTGTCCAGGTAAGCGTTGTAGCTGGGCGCGTCGTCCACGGCCATGGCCTTGTCGGCGCGGAAGGTGGGCAGCACGCGCACCCCAACCTCGGCCGCCGCCAGCGCCTGGTGGTGTTCCAGGGAATCGGCGGGGTCGTCGGTGGTGCACAGCGTTTCCACGTTCATCTTCTTCAGCAAGCTCTGAACTGAATATTCTGGCGTTTGCAGCTTGGCGTTGCACTCGTCGTAGATGCGGCGGGCGCTGTCCTTATTCAGCAGCTCAGTGATGCCGAAGTAGCGCTGCAGCTCCAGGTGCGTCCAGTGGTACAGCGGGTTGCGCAGGGTGTAGGGAACGGTTTCGGCCCACTTCTCAAACTTCTCCCAGTCCGAAGCGTCGCCGGTGATGTAGCGCTCGGGGATGCCGTTGGCCCGCATGGCGCGCCACTTGTAGTGGTCACCGTAGAGCCAGATTTGGGTGATATTCTCGAACTGCTTGTCCTCCGCTATCTGGTCGGGCAGCAGGTGGTTGTGGTAGTCAATGATGGGCATCTGCTTGGCAAACTCGTGGTAGAGCGTGCTGGCGGTAGCCGTTTGCAGCAGGAAGTCGTCGGAAAGGAAAGGCTTCATTTCATTTAACAGTTATCATTTAACATTTAGCACTCATCATTTCGCAATCATCATTTCAATGAGCCCAAGAGGCCTTCGTGGCCCGGCCAAGTGTGTTAAATGATAATTGTTAAATGTTCAATGTCAAAGAGAGACGCCGCGTTTCCACGGAATGAAGTCGGTTTGGTCGTGGCGCACGGCGGCCACTTCCTCGCCGCTCGCTACGCGAATGACGTAGTCCAGAATGCGCTCGCCGGCTTGCTCAATGGTTTCCTCGCCGTCGATGACGGTGCCGGTGTTCACGTCGATGATGTCGGGCATGCGCTTGGCCAGGGCCGTGTTGCTGGCCACTTTGATGACCGGCGCAATGGGGTTGCCGGTGGGCGTGCCCAAGCCGGTGGTAAACAGCACGACGTTGGCACCCGAGCCCACTTCCGCCGTCGTGGATTCCACGTCGTTGCCGGGCGTGCACAGCAGGTTCAGACCGGGCTTGGTCACCAGCTCCGGGTAGTCCAGCACCGCCACCACGGGCGAAGAACCACCCTTGCGGGCCGCGCCGGCCGATTTCATGGCATCCGTAATCAGACCGTCGCGAATGTTGCCCGGCGAGGGGTTCATGTCGAAGCCCGAGCCCACGGCCACGGCGCTGTCGCCGTACGCTTTCATTAGGCTGCTAAACCGCTGGGCGGTGGCAGGGTCCACGCTGCGGTCCACCAGCTCCTGCTCCACGCCGCACAGTTCCGGGAACTCGGCCAAAATCACCGAGCCGCCCAAGGCCACCAGCATATCGGACACGTGCCCCAACGCGGGGTTGGCCGAGATGCCCGAGAAGCCATCCGAGCCGCCGCACTCCAAGCCGATGTTCAGCTTGGACAGCGGCGCGGGCTCGCGCCGGGCCTGGTTGGCCAGCATCAGGCCCGCAAACGTCTGGCGCAGCGCTGTGCTAATGAGGTTCTCCTCGGTGCCCAGCAGCTGCTGGTCCAGAATGTAAAGCGGCTTGCTGAAGTTGGGGTCGCGCTTCGCGATTTCCTCCTGCAGCATGGTGGCCTGCGCGTTCTGGCAGCCCAGGCTCAGCACGGTGGCGCCGGCCACGTTGGGGTGCGTGATGTAGCCGGCCAGCAGGCCGCACAGCGTTTGCGCGTCCTGGCGAATGCCGCCGCAACCACCCTCGTGCGAGAGGAAGCGGATGCCGTCCACGTTCGGGAAGGGACGCTGATTACGCTCCGTATCGGCGGAAGCTTCCAGGTCGGCACTCAGAATTTCTTCTACCGATTTGCCGGCCTGCATCAGGCTGAGCAGCTTGCGGGTTTCGGGCTGGTAGTTCTTGCGGCGGGCGTAGCCCAGGTCGGTTATCAGGGCGTCCTGCAACACCTGGATGTTGCGGTTTTCGCAGAACACCAACGGAATGACCAGCCAGTAGTTGGCGGTGCCCACACGGCCATCGGGGCGGTAATAGCCCAGAAAGGTGCGGTCTTGCCAAGCCGTCACGTCGGGCGCCTGCCAGGCGGCGCGCTGCTGGGCGTGCTCGTCGTAGTTGTTGGTGGCGTGCTGCATGTTGGCGGTGGTGAGGCGGCCACCCGCCCGGATGGCCTCGCGGGCGGTGCCCACCAGCACGCCGTACATGGTCACGGGCTGGCCGGGGCTTAGGCCCAGCGGCGCCAGTTTGTGCTTGGCCGGAATGGCCTCGGCCGTGGTTACGTAGCCGTTTTCCCAGGGCACTTCGGTGCCAACGGGCAAGTCGACCAGGGCGACGAGCACATTATCGGCGGGGTGGATGCGGGCAACTTGGTGTTTCACGAGGAGTATGCTAATAGACCGTCCTGCTCATCTGGCGTCCGCGCAGCCGAAGCATCTCGCTTGCGCAACTAAATAGTTGGCAACACAGCGAAGCAGTAGAGATGCTTCGGCT
>DASVTG010000281.1:0-3662 GCA_036387695.1 Hymenobacter sp.
CGCTGAGCGACATTTTCAACGTGCCCAGCGTGCAGACGATGACCACCGGCGACCCGAGCACGCTTTACCTGGCCGGCTACCCGGTGGACGAGGCCGGGGGCATCAACCTGCCTACGGTGGGCCGCCTAAAGGTGGCCGGGCTGAGCGTGAAGCAGGCCGAATCCCTGGTGCAAACCCGGGTGAATGCGTACGTGCGCGACGCCAACGTGCTCATGAAGCTGCTCAGCTTTAAAATAACGGTGCTGGGCGAGGTGCGGCAGCCGGGCCGCTACTTCATCTACAACCCGCAGGCCACGGTGCTGGAAGGCCTGGGCCTGGCCGGCGACCTCACCGAGTTTGGCAACCGGGAAAACGTCAAGCTCATTCGCCAAACCCCGAAGGGTTCCCAAGTCATTCTGCTGGACCTGACCGACCCCAAGCTGCTGCAGTCGCCCTACTACTACCTGCTGCCCAACGACGCGCTGTACATCGAGCCGCTGAAGGCGCGGGCGGTGCGGGGCAATGCCAGCAACCTGGGCATTGCGTTCGCCGGGGTGTCGGCCGTGGTGCTGCTGCTCAGTTATTTAACTTCAAAATAAACGGCCCGGCCATTTTTCGGGCCTACTACTTTCCTTACGCATATGGAGACGCGCCCCGCTGCTTTTTCTGCCGACCTGGATTTACACGAGCTTTTCTTTAACCTGCGGCGTCGGTGGCCCCTTTTTGTGGCTTCCCTGCTCGTGGCGGGGCTGCTGGCGTGGACGTACCTGCAGGTGAAAGCGCCGCTGTACGATTTCCGGGCCACGCTGCTGGTGGGCGACCAGTCCACGGGCTCGAAGCAGGCCCAGGAACTGCTGCAGCTGCTGGACAGCAAGTCGAAGGGGTTGAAGATGGAGGACGAAGTGGGCCTGCTCACCTCGTCGGGCATGGTGCGGCGCACGCTGGCCCAGCTGCCCTTCTCGGTGAGCTATTTTGCCGAGCCCGACTCGTGGCTGAACTGGGTGCGGCCCGTGCAAGTGCGCGAACGGGCGCCCGACGACGCGCCTTTCCGGGTGGTGCCGGCGCCCAACCGGCCGCAGCTCACCAGCGTGCCCATTTACGTGGAAGCGGTGGCCGGCAACCGGTTTCGCGTGCACGCCAAGGCCGAGCGCGGCGAGCTGCGCCGCCTGGCCACTGGCGAGCTGGTGCGGGAAGTGCACGGCGTGGCGTTTGACCAAACGGTGGCCGCCGGCGACACCCTGCGCACCCCGCTGCTGACGGCCGTGGTCCGGCCCGGCGCCGACTGGGCCGCCTTCAAGGGCGGCGCGCATTACTTTTTCCGGCTCAACGACCAGACCAGCCTGGTGGGCGAGTACCAGGCCCGCCTGAAGGTGCGCCCCACCGACCACGAGTCCCGCATTCTGGAGCTGAGCACCCGGGGCACGGTGCCGGCCAAGGAAATGCAGTTCCTGAACGCGCTGATGAACACCTACGTGGAGGACGACCTCAACCAGAAAAACCAGATTGGCCGGAAAACCGTCGCATTTCTGGACGACGAAATCAACAAGCTGGCCTCGTCCAAGTCGCGCGCGGCCCAGAGCCTGAGCACGTTCCGCTCCGTGAACAGCGTGGTGGACGCCGACGCGCAATCGGGCGTGGGCATCCGGCAGCAAAACGAGCTCACGGCCGCCCGCGCCCAGCTGGCCACCCAGCGCCGCCAGTACCAGAACATGCTGAGCTACCTGAAAGAGCACAGCGAGCCGGGCAGCCTCACCGCCCTGAGCAGCGCCGGCCTCGACGACCCGGCCGCCACCGGCCTCATTCAGCAGCTGACCGAGCTGAACGGCCAACGGGCCGCCCTCACGGTGAGCGCCAGTGACATCAACCCGCTGCTGCTGGTGCTGGACGAAAAAATCAACACCACCAAGGAGCTGCTCATGCAAACCCTGACCGGCCTGGAGGCCACCGCGGCCAACGGCCTGCGCACCGTGGACGAGCAGCTGGGCACCGTGCGCGGCCAGCTCAACCGCATGCCCGAAAACCAGCGCCAGCTGGGCACGCTGCAAGCCACCAGCAACTTCAACGAGAAGAACTACAGCTTCCTGGTGGAAAAGCGCAGCGAGGCGGCCATTGCGCTGGCCACCAACACCACCGACAAAAAAGTGGTGGACCCGGCCAAGCCCAGTGGCCTGGGACCCTCGGCCCCCAAGCCGCTGCTGGTGGGCCTGCTGGCGGCGCTGGCCGGGCTGGTGCTGCCGGCCGGGCTGGTGGTGCTGCAAACCAAGGCCAACCGGCGCGTGCAGGGCAAAGAAGACCTGGCCCGGCTCACCGGCATTCCGCTGCTGGGCCTGATTCCGCACGGGGCGGCCGAGGAAAAGCAAACCATGCTGCACGACACCCGCGGCGCCATTGCCGAGGCCTTCCGCTCGGTGCGGGTGAACATGCAGTACCTGGCGGGCGGGCAGCCCCAGCGGGTCATCGGCGTCACCTCGTCGGTGCCCGGCGAGGGCAAGAGCTTTTGCGCGGCCAACCTGGCGGCCGAGCTGGCCCAAAGCGGCCGGCGCGTGGTGCTGCTGGAGTGCGACATGCGCCGCCCCACCCTGGCGGGTTACTTTGGCCTCGACCCCCACGCCCCGCACGGCCTGAGCACCTACCTGGCCGGCACCAGCTCGCTCACGCAGGCCCGCGACGCGACCAGCGTGCTGGGGCTGGAAGTGCTGTGCTGCGGCCCGCTGCCCCAAAACCCCACCATGCTGCTGGAGAGCCCGCGGCTGGGCGAGCTGGTGCATCACCTGCGCGAGGGCTACGACCACGTCATCATCGACATCCCGCCGTTTGGCTACGTGTCGGAGTTTTTGGTGCTGCTGCAATACCTGGACGCCAAGATTTACGTGGTGCGCCAGAACTACACCGACCGCGCGCTGGTGGGCCAGATTGACGAGATGCACCGCGACCATCGGGTTGAAAACATTTACCTGGTCATCAACGACGTGCACTTCGCCAACACCTACGAGTACCGCTACAAAGCCACGGCCTACCAGTACTACGGCGTGTGAGGCCTCGGGCCCGACCGCTTTCCCTCATGCTACTATGGCAGTGACCTCCTCCCAGTCTTTGGCCGCTACGGCCGTGCGCGGCGTGCAGTGGACCACGGCCGCCACGGTGCTCACGGCCGTGCTGCAAATCGGCTACACCGCCGTCATGGCCCGCCTGCTCGACCCCGCCGCCTTCGGCCTGGTGGCGCTGACGGGCGTGGTGCTGCGCTTCGGCAGCTACTTCGCCGAGATGGGCCTGGGCCACGCCCTGGTGCAGCGCTCCGGCATTGACGCCGACGACGTGCGGGCCACGTTCACGGCCTCGCTGGGCATGGGCCTGGTCGTGGCCGCCCTGGCGGGACTGGGGGCTCCGCTCACGGTGCTGGTGCTGAAAAACGAAGCCGTGGTGCCGCTGGTGCGGGTGCAGGCCCTGGGCTTTGTGGCGGTGGGCCTGGGCGCCACGGCCACCAGCCTGCTGCGGCGCGACATGCGCTTCGAAGCCCTGGCCAAGGTGGAAGTGGCGGCCTACGTGCTGGGCTACGGCGGCGTGGGCATCCCGGGGGCCTGGCTGGGCCTGGGCGTGTGGAGCCTGGTGCTGGCCAGCCTGGCGCAGCAGCTCTTCGCGGCCGTGCTCAGCTACGCCGTGGTGCGGCACGCGCTGCGGTTCAT
>DASVTG010000282.1:0-2788 GCA_036387695.1 Hymenobacter sp.
GGTACCCTGAAGCTTGACCAGGCCCAGTTCCGCGAACTGGAAGCCTTCGCCAAGTTCGGTTCCGACCTCGACGCCTCGACCAAGCTCACCATCGAGCGCGGACGTCGCAACCTCGAAATCCTGAAGCAGCCCCAGTTCTCCCCCGTGAAGGTGGAAGACCAGGTGGCCATCATCTACGCCGCCACCAACGGCCTCCTCGACAGCGTGCCGGTTAACCGCGTGCGTGAGTTTGAGAAGGAGTTTGGCCAGGTGATGAACTCGCGCTACCCCGACGTGCTGAAGGCCCTGAAAGCCGGCAAGCTGGAGGACACCGCTACCAAGGCCATCCGCGAGGTAGCCAAGGACGTTTCGGCGAGCTACGCGACGAAGTAAATTCTTAATGAAGAATGAAGAACGAGGAATGAAGAATTGAAGCTGCTGTTTCTGCCGCATCAATTCTTCATTCTTCATCCTCATTCTTAATTCAACCTAAATGGCAAGCTTAAAAGAAGTCCGCAGCCGCATTCAGTCGGTGAGCAGCACGCAGCAGATTACCAAAGCCATGAAAATGGTGGCGGCCGCTAAGTTGCGTCGTGCCCAGGACAACATCGTCCGGATGCGGCCCTACGCCCAGCGCCTGAACACCATTCTGGCGAACCTGACGCGCACGGCCGATGCCGACATCGTGAGCGACTACGGCGTGGCCCGCGAGGTGCGCCGCGTGCTGGTCATTGCCGTTACTTCGGACCGTGGCTTGGCCGGTGCGTTCAACTCGAACGTGTTCAAAGGCGTGAACGCGGCCATTGCCGAGCGCTACGCCAACCTGCCGGCTGCTAACATTTCATACCTGGCCATCGGCAAGAAGGCGCACGACTATTACGGTCGTCGCGGCCCGCTGGTGGGCAACTTCACCCACGTATTCGCCAAGCTGTCGTTCGAGACGGTGCGCGAAGCGGCTGAGGTTGCTATGGAAGGTTTCCGCAACGGCACCTACGACGAAGTGGTGGTGGTGTACAACGAATTCCGCAACGTGGCTACGCAGATTATCCGCGCCGAGCAGCTGTTGCCGCTGGTGCCGGCTGCGGCGCCCGTTTCGGCTACGCCGACAGCCAACGTGGACTACCTGTTCGAGCCTTCGAAAGAGGAAATCGTGCAGACGCTGATTCCGCAGTCCATCAAAATTCAGCTGTACAAGGCTGTTTTGGAGAGCAACGCTTCGGAGCACGGCGCCCGCATGACGGCCATGGACAAAGCGACCGACAACGCCGGTGAGCTGCTCAAGGCCCTCAAGCTAACCTATAACCGGACGCGTCAGGCGGCCATCACGACCGAGATTCTCGAAATCGTGGGCGGCGCTGAAGCGCTGGCGGCTGGCTAAGGTCAGAATAAACACAGTCAAACAAAAAGGCCTGTTTCCACTGGAAACGGGCCTTTTTGTTGACTAAAAGTTTACTATGAGCAGTAAAACAGGCAGTCTTGACGATGCCTCCACTCGGGTTCATCGCGAATACGGGTCAATTGGTCGCGGAACGGTGCCAGTTGAACACAGTTCACACACGGCCGAGAACGATTCTCCGTTGAATGGGCAGGGTTTGCGCCACTGGCCGCCTCAACTGCTCTTTCTATTCTTTCGACACCCTCGCTATGATGACTTTTGCCTCGGCCGGTTTGCTTTCGGCTGGCCGCCAACTGGCCCTGCCGCTGCCCTTGTTCATGTTGTTGGCTGGGCCAGCGGCTCGCGCGCAAGCCCCGGCCTCCGTGACGGACGCCAACGCGCCCCTGGCTGACGTGAGCGTGTATCCTAACCCGGCGCACATTCGGGCCACCGTGCAGGTGCCCGCTGTGGCCGGTACCACCCGCGCCACTGTCACGCTGACCGATGCGCAAGGCACCGTGGTGTTTGAGCAGCCCGTGAGCCTACTGGAAACGGGGGGCACTACCGAAGTGCCTTTGCTGGGCCGCAAGCCGGGGCTGTACCGGGTGCAAGTGCAGGCCGGCGACCAGCGCATAGCCAAGACGCTGAAGGTGGAGTAAGGGCCGACACCCGTCTCGATAGATTGTACCCGAAGGTCGGGCGTTACGACTGCTTTCTCAGCACCCGAATGCTCACGCGGCGGTTGAGCGCGCGGCTGGCCGGCGTGGTGTTTGGAGCCACGGCGTATTTGGCGCCGTAGCCTTGCGCGAACAAGCGGTAGAGGCGCACGCCTTGGTTGGCCAGCACTGTCATCACCGAGCGGGCCCGCGCTTCGCTGAAGCGCAGGTCTTCCGGTCCTACCCCCGTGCTGTCGGTGTAGCCGCCGATTTTCACCACCACGTCCGGAAACGTTTTGAGGATGCGGGCGATGTTGGTGAGCTGCCGCATCGACTCGGGCGTGAGCGTGGTTTGGCCCGGCTCGAAATACACTTGGTCGAAATCAACCCAGGCGCTGGCCTGGCTCACGGAGTCGGCTTGCGTGAAGGCAGTCAGTATGCCGTACAGGCGCGCCTCGGTGGACGACGCCCCCACGTTTGCCGTGCCCCCGCCGTTGGCCAGCGTGAGCACGGTCGGCCGGCCGATGTCGTGGACGTACACGTCGCGGGCGGGGTCGTACCGGCCGGCGCTGGCCAAAGAGGCAGGGCGGGCCTCTGAGGCAGGCCGCTCGGTACGGGGCCGCGTGCCGGGGGCTGCCGGCGCGGGGGGGAGAACGACTGCTGGCATACTGGCCACTATCGGTGCTTTGGGCGTTGGCGCGGCGGCTGGTGCGGCGGCGGGCGCCACTGAACCTGCCGCCGGCATTGCCACCGGGGCCTCCGGCGCTTCTGCCGGAGC
>DASVTG010000283.1:0-5957 GCA_036387695.1 Hymenobacter sp.
GGCTGCTCGCAGCCGGCCCCGACCACCAAACCGGCCGCCGGCTTTGTGCTTTCCGACACCATGCTGCGCGAAATCAAGCTTGACACCGTGCGCGACGAACCCGTGCGCGACGAGCTGACCCTCTCCGGCCAGATTGCCACCAACGGCGACAAAACCGTGAAAGTGTACCCGCTGGTGGGCGGCGTGGTGGAGCAGCTGCGCGTGGAGCTGGGCGACCACGTGACCAAAGGCCAGGTGCTGGCCGTGATTCGCAGCGGCGAGATTGCCGACTTGCAGAACCAGAGCGCCGCCGCCGGCTCCGACCTCGACATTGCTCGCAAGAACGTGGCCGTGGCCGAAGACATGTACAAGGCCGGCCTCAACGCCGAGCGCGACGTGGTGCTGGCCCGCAAGGAGCTGCAAAAAGCCCTCGGCAACGTGGGCAAGTCGCACAAGCAATTGAACGTGTACGGCGTGTCGGCCGACGGCGTGTACACGCTGCGCGCCCCGATTTCGGGCTTCATCACCGAGAAAAACGTGTCGGACCACGAGCAGTTCAACGCCGACAACGTGGGCAACCTGTTCACGGTAAGTGACCTGGACGACGTGTGGATTATGGCCAACGTGTTCGAGTCGGACATTTCGAAGGTGAAGGAAGGCTACGAGGTCGACGTCACCACCCTCTCCTACCCCGACCAGCACTTCCGCGGCCGCATCGACAAGGTGTTCAACGTGCTCGACCCCGAGAGCAAGGTGATGAAGGTGCGCGTGCGCCTCGAAAACCCCGGCTACCGCCTCAAGCCCGAGATGTTTGCCCAAATCCAGGTCTACAACACCGAGAGCCGCCACATGCCGGCCGTGGCCGCGCAGGCCGTCATTTTCGACAAAGACCGCAACTACGTGATGGTGTACCACGACCGCAGCCACATCCAGACCCGCCAGGTGGAACTGCTCAAAACCGTGGGTCCCTGGAGCTACGTGCAAACCGGCCTCAAGCCCGGCGAGCGGGTCATCGGCCAGAATCAACTACTGGTGTACGACGAGCTGAACGACTAGGTCATTTAACAATTAACATTTAGCATTTAACAGTTCGGGGGCTTTTTCCACAAGCCGCGCAACTCGTTACCTGATGAATGTCAATTGATTAAGTGACGCTTGATAAATGTTAAATGATAATTGTTAAATGAATAAGTTCATTCAAGGCATTATCGCCTTTTCGCTGAAAAACCGGTTTTTCGTGTTTTTCATGACGGCGCTGCTCATTACGGGCGGCATCTTCAGCTACCTGCACACGCCCATCGAGGCGTTTCCGGACGTCACCAACACCCAAATTATTGTGGTGAGCCAGTGGCCGGGCCGCTCGGCCGAGGAAGTGGAGCGCTTCGTGTCGGTGCCCATCGAAGTGGCCATGAACTCGGTGCAGAAAAAGTCCAACATGCGCTCCATCAGCATGTTCGGCTTGTCGGTGATGAAGATTAACTTCGACGACGACGTGGAAGACTTCTTCGCCCGGCAGCAAGTGAACAACCTGCTGGCCGGCGTCGACTTCCCGGCGGGCTGCGAAGTGCACGTGCAACCGCCCTACGGCCCCACGGGCGAAATCTTCCGCTACACGGTGCAGAGCAAGGCGGGCCGCTCGACCAACGACCTGCTGGCCGTGCAGGACTGGGTGGTGGAACGCGCGCTCAAGTCGGTGCCCGGCGTGGCCGACATCGCGGCCTTTGGCGGCACCCGCAAGGTCTACGAAATCACCGTGGACCCCGCCCAGCTCCAGAAGTACGACCTCACGCCCCTCGACGTGTACCAGGCCGTGCAGAAAAGCAACGTGAACGTGGGCGGCGACGTGATTGAGAAAAACGCCCAGGCCTACGTGGTGCGCGGCATCGGCCTGCTCAACAACCCCGCCGACATCGGCAGCATCATCGTCAAGAGCCTCGGCGGCACGCCCATTCTGGTGCGCAACGTGGCCCAGGTGAGCGAAAGCCACGCCCCGCGCGTGGGCCAGGCCGGCCTCGACGCCAATAACGACGTGGTGGAAGGCATCGTGATTATGCGCAAGGGCGAAAACCCCGCCGAGGTGCTGGCCCGCGTGAAAGACAAAATCGAGGAGCTCAACACCAAAGTGCTGCCCGCCGACGTGAAGCTGGTGACGTTCTACGACCGCGACCGCCTGATGGCGTTTTGCACCCACACCGTGATTCACAACTTGGTGGAAGGCATCGTGCTGGTCACGCTCATCGTGCTGCTGTTCATGGCCGACTGGCGCACCACCATCATCGTGAGCATGGTCATTCCGCTGGCGCTGCTGTTTGCCTTCATCTGTTTGCGACTCAAGGGCATGTCGGCCAACCTGCTCTCAATGGGCGCCATCGACTTCGGCATCATCATCGACGGAGCTGTGGTGATGGTAGAGGGCTTGTTCGTGGTGCTCGACCACAAGGCCCACGAGGTGGGCATGCCGGCCTACAACAAGCTCAGCAAGCTGGGCCTGATTAAAAAAACCGGCCGCGACTTGGGCAAGTCGGTGTTCTTCTCCAAACTCATCATCCTCACCTGCCTGCTGCCGATTTTCTCGTTCGAGAAAGTAGAAGGCAAGATGTTCTCGCCCCTGGCCTGGACGCTGGGCTTTGCCCTCATTGGCGCCCTCATCCTCACGCTCACGCTGGTGCCGGTGCTGGCTTCGCTGCTGCTGAACAAGAACGTGCGCGAGAAAAACAACCCGCTGGTCAATTTCTTCGACCGCATCGTGAACCGCGGCTTCGCCTTCACTTACGCCCACCAGCGGCTGAGCTTGCTCACGGCCTTCGCCGTGATGGGCGTGGCGCTGTACTCGTTCAAGTTCTTGGGCTCCGAGTTTCTGCCCGAGCTAAACGAGGGTGCCCTGTGGGTAGAAGCCAAACTGCCCATGTCCACGTCCCTGACCGAGACGACCCGCAAAGTGGCCGAGTTTCGCAAAATCCTGGGCTCGTTCCCGGAGGTGAACGGCGTGCTCTCGCAAACCGGCCGTTCCAACGACGGCACCGACCCCTCGGGCATGTACTACGTGCAGTGCCAGGTCAACCTGAAACCCCAGGAAGAGTGGAAACGCAAGATTTCCAAGGAAGAGCTGATTGACCAGATGGACGCCCGCCTGCGCCAGTACCCCGGCATCGTGTTCAACTATTCGCAGCCCATCATCGACAACGTGGCCGAAGCGGTGGCCGGCATCAACGCCTCATTGGCCGTCAAAATCTTCGGCAACAACCTGAAAACCATTGACGAAAAGGCCGATTTCGTGGCCGCCATTCTCAAAGGCATTCGCGGGGTGAAGGACCTCGGCGTGATGCGCAACCTGGGCCAGCCCGAGCTCAGCATTCACCTCGACGAACAGAAAATGGCCACCTACGGCGTGGCCACCGCCGATGCCCAGGCCGTGATTGAGATGGCCGTGGGCGGGAAAGCCGCCACTGAGCTGTATGAGGGCGAGCGCAAGTTTGACGTGCGCATTCGCTACCCGCAGCAGTACCGCTCCACCGAAGCCGAAATCGCCGAGCTGCGCGTGCCCACCCTGCGCGGGACCAAAGTGGCCCTGAAGGAAATTGCCACCATCAAGACGCTCACCGGCCCGGCCTTTGTGTACCACGACAACGGCCAGCGCTTCATCGCCGTCAAGTTCAGCGTGCGCGACCGCGACATGGGCTCCACCATTGCCGAAGCTCAGAAGAAAGTGAGCCAGCAAGTGCACTTGCCCAAAGGCTACAGCGTGGCCTGGGCCGGCGAATTTGAAAACCAGGTGCGGGCCACCAACCGCCTCACCCAAGTGGTGCCGGTGTCGCTGGTCATCATTTTCATTCTGCTATTCGTCACCTTCGGCAACGCCAAAGACGCCGGCCTGGTGCTCGTGAACGTGCCCTTCGCCCTCATTGGCGGCATTGCGGCCCTGCACTTCACGCACACCAACTTCAGCATCTCGGCCGGCATCGGCTTCATTGCGCTGTTTGGCATCTGTATTCAAAACGGCGTGATTCTCATCACCGTGTTCAAGCAGAACCTGCGCCGCAAGCTGAGTTTGCGCGAGTCATTGCGGCAAGGCGTGGCTTCGCGGGTGCGCCCCGTGGTGATGACCGCCCTCATGGCCATGATTGGCCTGTTTCCGGCGGCGCTCAGCACGGGCATCGGCTCCGAAACGCAGAAGCCCCTGGCCATTGTGGTCATCGGCGGGCTGGTGTCGGCCACGGTGCTCACCCTGCTGATTTTCCCGCTGGTCTTCGACTGGGCCTACAGCAAGCTGCACCAGGACGACACCGCCGCTCCCGGCGAAGTGTACGCCGAAACCCCGCAGCTCGTGACGGCCTGATGCAGCAAACCGCAGTGGAGCGGCAGCTTATTTCGCAGTTTGCGAAAGGGCCGCCGCTTCTTTTTCCTCCAAGTCGCGCGGCGCGTAGCCGTAGGGGTTTTGCGGGTCTTTGCCCGAACGCCACAGCACCCATATGCCCACCAAAATCAGCGGGATGCTGAGCAGCTGGCCTTGGTTGAACAGGTGGCCGTTTTCGAATGCTACTTGGTTTTCTTTCAGGAACTCACCCAAAAACCGCTGGGTGAACAACAGCACCACAAACAAGCCAAACAGCTGCCCGCGTGGGGTGCGCTCCTTGGTGCGGTTCCACATGGAGTAGAGCAGCACGAGCAGGAAAATGCAGAACAGCGCCTCGTAAATCTGGGTGGGGTGGCGCGGCACGGCCGTGCCCGCAATCAGGTGCTCGGTGTCGCGCGGGAAAATGAAAGCCCACGGCACGTCGGTGGGCTTGCCCACAATTTCGGAGTTCATCAGGTTGCCCGTCCGGATGCAGGCGCCGCCCAATGCCACCACAATCACAATGCGGTCGAGCACCCACAGGTAATCGAACTTGTTGTTGCGGGCAAACAGCCAGCAGGCCAGCAAAATGCCGATGGTGGCGCCGTGGCTGGCCAAACCGCCCTGCCAAATGCGGAACACCACCATGGGGTCGGCCAGCAGCGCATCCAGGTCATAAAACAGCATGTGGCCCAGGCGAGCGCCCACAATGGTGCCCACCAGCATGTAAATCGTAATCACATCAACCCACTGCGGCGACACGCGCTCGGAGCGGTAGATGTGCTGCAGAATGAACGTGCCCACCACAAAGGGCAGCATGAAGAACAGCCCGTACCAGCGCAGCGTGATAGGCCCAAGGTGCGCAATGATGGGGTCGACGTTCCAATAAATGGCGGCGAGAAAAGGCGGCATACGGAGCAAAAATGAAATATGGGGTAAATGTACTCAGCCCCTCGGGCTCGCCGCCTTGCGCACAAAGCCACAGCGGTTGCACAAACGGATTTCGGCTGAGCCAAGCGCGCAGGCAAACCGAGCCGCCGACTACGCAATGGAAAGAAATTAGCGCGGCCCTAATTGCGACGACTGGTAGCCGGGGCCGCCCGTAGCAGCACCATCCCGCAGCCCTGAGCCGTCGCCGCTAAGGCAGAGCACCAGGGCGCCCAGCAGTGCGGCGTAGGCGGGCCGGCGCAGCCAAATAGGTAGCAGTTCTTTTTGCGCCGAGGCCTTGGCGGTAAGGCGGGCCTGCACCCGGCCGTAGAAAAACGGCCGGGGCTGGGCTTTGGGCCGACGGCGGAGTTGGCCCAGCAAGTCATCCCAGGCCGGGTCGGTATCGGGGCGAACGGGGAAATCAGCCATGACGAAAATGGGGTTGCAGGTGGTGACGCAGGGTTTTGCGGGCCCGAAACAGCAGCGACTCGACGGCTGACACCGTGGTGTCGAGCACGGCCGCAATTTCCCCGTAGCTCAGCTCCTGCTCGTGGCGCAGCGTGAAAGCGACCTGCTGCGGGCCGGGCAAGCGAGCAATGTGTTCGAGCAGAAGCCCTAGTTGTTGCTCGCCTTCGAGTAGCGCCAGCGGATGCGCGTGGTTGGGCACATCGTGCAGCACATCGTTGCCGAAACCCAGCAGGCTGGTGAAGTAGGCAAA
>DASVTG010000284.1:0-7282 GCA_036387695.1 Hymenobacter sp.
ACACCAGCACGCGGTGGCCCCGTTGGCGCAATACGTAAGCCAGCGTGGCGCCCGCAATGCCGTGGCCCACCACCAGAAAATCACAGTCCGTCATGGCTGGCAAGGTACGGGGCGCCGGGCTTAATGAAGAATTGAGAACGAGGAATCAAGAATTGCAGCATGTTAATTGTTCATTCCTGATTCTCAATTCTCCATTAAGCGCAGCATCGTACCTTTCCGCATTGCTCAGATACCCCTGTTTGTATGACTGTCGTCGGATTCACTTTCAACGCATTTTCCGAGAATACCTACCTGCTGATTGACGATGCCACCCGGCAATGCGCCATTGTGGACCCCGGCTGCTACGCACCCGCCGAGCAGCAAGCCCTGCGGCAGTACATCGAAACCAACAACTTGCAGGTGACGCTGCTTCTAAATACGCACGCCCACATCGACCACGTCCTGGGCAACTACTTCGTGCTGAGTACGTGGCCGGGCACGCCGTTTTTGCTGCACCGCTTCGACCTGCCCACGCTGCGCGCCGTGCCTACGTACGCCAGCAGCTACGGCTTCCCGCAGTACCAGCCCGCCGAACCCACCAGTGAACTGGTGGCCGGACAGCCCGTTCGCTTCGGCGAAACAGAGTTGGAAGTGCGCTTCACGCCGGGCCACGCGCCGGGCCACGTGGTGTTCTACCACGAGCCCACGGCCACGGTCATCGGCGGCGACGTGCTGTTTCAGCGCAGCATTGGGCGCACCGATTTGCCCGGCGGCAACCACGCCGAGCTGTTGCACAGCATCGAGCACGAGCTCATGACCCTGCCCGACGCCACGGTGGTGCACCCCGGGCACGGCCCCGCCACCACCATAGGGGAGGAGCGCCGCGCCAACCCGTTTCTCAATTCATTTAACAATTAACAATTATCATTTAACAGACCGTTGATGGGCGCGATTTGCGCAATGGAACGGCTGTAAGTGAGCTAATTAGAAAAATTGAATTGTTAAATGTTAATTGATAATTGTTAAATGAAAAAACACCTGCCCAACGCCGTCACTTGCCTTAACCTGTTGTGCGGCTGCTTGGCCCTGACGCACATTTTTGCCGGGCGGCTGGAGATGGGCGCCTACTTCGTGGCCTTTGCGGCCCTGGCCGACTTTGCCGACGGCCTGCTGGCCCGGGCCCTGCGGGTGTCGTCGGCCATCGGCAAGGACCTGGATTCGCTGGCCGACATGGTGTCGTTTGGGGTGGTGCCGGGCGCCATCTTTTTTGAACTGCTCCAGCGCGCCGCCGGACCGGGCGGACTGCCGGAATGGGCGCCTTATTTGGGGTTCACCGTTAGCATTTTTTCGGCTTTGCGCCTGGCCAAGTTCAACAACGACACCCGGCAAACCACCTCCTTCATTGGCCTGCCCACGCCGGCCTGCACGCTGGTGGTGGCGTCGCTGCCGCTCATCCTGGCTTTCGACCAGTTTGGGTTGGCGCCGGTTATCCTGCATCCCGGCTTGCTGCTGGGGCTCACAGCGCTGCTATCGGGGCTGCTTATAGCTGAATTGCCGCTGTTTGCGCTGAAATTTAAGACCCTGCGCTGGGCCGACAACCGGCGCCGGTTTTTATTTTTGCTGCTGGCGGCAGGATTATTGCTAGCCTTGCGCGCTGCTGCCGTGCCGCTGGTAGTATTGCTCTACGTGTTGCTTTCGGTTCCCAAAACGGCCGCTCGGTAATTCGTTTGGCAATAGCACCACAATAAATAGATTATTCGGTTGTTAAGAAGCCAGTACCGGGTGAACCCGCCGCCCAACTGGACTGTTGCGGGGCTACCACGCCGCAGGCAGCGCCGGTACTCAAGTGTCAAACCAATTCGTGTATGCGTTCATTTTTTCTCCTTGTTGCGTTCGCAGGATTGATTTTTGGCGCTGCTGCCCCGGCTTATTCTCAGGGAGGAGGGCCAGCCACGGCCCACGGCGTTATTAAGTGGGGCGGCTATGCCCTGGTGCCCACCCTAAAGGCCCGCAAGCAGAAAGTGCCCACGTTTGAGGAAGCGCAGCAGGGCTACGATGACCAGGTGGGCTGGTTCAGCCTGCGGCTAAACGGCAGCGTGAGCCAAGGAGAGTTCCAGAACCTGGTGTATGAGCCGTTTTCGGCGGCCGATGCCAAGTTGTTCAATGCCAGCCAGCTGCCCGCTGGCCCCGAGCCCAAGCTGAGCTCTGGCACCGAGATGAAGCGGGTGGTGACGCACCTGAGCCTGCGCCCGGTGCGCCGCAGCCCCCAGACCGGCCAACCCGAGCGGCTGGTATCGTTCGACTATAGCTACTCGCCCACGACCGCCAACGTGGCCGCCCGCACCACGGCCCGCGCCTACGCCGCGCATTCGGTGCTGGCCAGCGGCGAATGGTTTAAGGTGGGCGTGGCCGAAAGCGGCATCTACAAGCTCGACAAAGCAGCGCTGCGCACCTTAGGCCTCAACGTGCAGAGCGTTAATCCTAACAACCTGCACATTTACGGCAATTCCATGGGCATTTTGCCCCAGGCCAACGCCGTGCCGCGCCCCGACGACCTGGCCGAAAATAACGTGCTATTCGTCGGCGACGGCAACCCCACCTTCGACGACAACGAGTACTTCCTGTTCTACTCGCCCGGCGCGCACACCTGGGAAGCCCAGGGCGGGTTGTTTAAGCACCGCAATAATATTTACACCGACACGACGTACTATTTCGTGACGGCCAACAACACCGCCGGGCGCCGGGTAACCACCGCGGCCGCGCTCGCCGCCGCTGCCACCACGCCCACGGTCACCGCTTACACCTACCGGGCCTTCTACGAGCACGACCTGGTGAACCTGCTGCATTCGGGCCGCAACTGGGCGGGCGAAAGCTTCGAGAATGGTCAGCAGCGAGATTTTGCCTTTAGCAACATCCCAGACCTGGTGCTGAATGCCCCCGTGCGCGTTACCGCCTCGTTCGTGGCCAACGCGAGCACGCCCAGCTCCTTCCAGCTCACGCTGAACGGCGCTGCATTGGGCTCGCAAGGACTGGACGCCCGGCCCAATTACGAATTTGGCGCCATTGCCACCGTGAGCACCGCCACCCGGCAGCTGGCCCTTGGCAGCCCGAGCACCGAGCTGAAGGTCGGGCTCACGTTTGCCAGCGGCGACCCAGGCGGCACCGGGTTTCTTGATTATTTGGAGATAAACGCTCAGCGCCAGCTCCGGCTCAGCGGTTCGCAGCTGGACTTTCGGACGCTGGCCAACATCGCCCCGCTGGCCCTAAACCGCTACGTGGTGGACAATGCGGCGGCCGGCGCCGTGGTCTGGGACGTGACGAACCCCCGCCGCCCCGTGGCCCGGCCCCTGAGCGCGGGCAGCTTCGTGGCGCCTTCCGATACGGTGCGCGAGTTCGTGGCCTTCCAACCCAACGGTGCCTTCCCCGCGCCCCGGTTTTTTGGCCGGGTCGCCAACCAGGATTTGCACGCGCTGAACGCCAACCCCGGCGCGCTGCTCGATTTGGTGATTGTGACTTATCCACACTTCAAGGAGCAGGCGCTGCGCTTGGCCAACCACCGCACCAGCCACGACAACCTTCGCGCGGCCGTGGTGACGACCACCGAAGTCTACAACGAATACGGCTCGGGCGGGCAGGACGTCACGGCCATCCGCGACCTGATGAAGCAGCTGTACCAGCGCGACAATCGGCCGGCTGGCAAACCCATGCAACTGCTGTTGTTCGGCGATGCGTCGTTCGACTACAAGTCCGACCCGTACAACGACGCAGCTTTCGAGCCCGCGTGGTGGAAGGAGCGGGTGCCGTTTAAAAACGACCTGGAATTCGATAAATTCAATCAGAACTACGTGCCCACCTACGAGTCGCGGGAGTCGTTGGCGCCGTTTTATGGCGGAGCTTTTGGCCAAGCCACCTATTCTTCGGACGACTATTATGCCCTGCTCGACGACAACGAGGGCGAGTGGGACGAGCAGCGACCCGGCACGGAGCTGCTCGACATCGGGGTGGGGCGCCTGCCCATTCGCACGCCCAAGGGCAAGCCCGCCGACAGCGAACAGGCCCGGCAGGTCGTTGACAAGATTATCAGTTACGACGCGGCGCCGGCTTACGGCAAGTGGCGCAACCGCATTACGCTGGTATCGGATGACGGCAACGGCGATTTGTTTGTGGGGCAAGGTTCCGAGCTGATTGCGCGCTCCATCCAAACCAATAGTCCTGCTTATAATCTGCACAAGGTATATCTGGACCTGTATCCTCAGGTGAGTGTGGCGGCGGGCCAGCGCTCGCCCGATGCCAGCCGCGCCATTGACCAATCGGTGGAGCAAGGCTCGTTGATTGTCAATTACCTGGGGCACGGCGGCCCAAAGGGTTGGACCGACGAGCAGATTGTGACGAATGAGTCGGTGCTGGCCCTGAACAACCCCAACAACCTAACGTTTTTCACCACCGGTACCTGCGATTTTAGTACCTACGACAATCCCGATTTTACCTCGGCGGGCGAGCAGTCCTTAACGGATAACGCCAAAAGCGGCGCTATTGGCCTGTTCACCACTACCCGCGTGGTGGATGCCGGCCTCAACGCCGGGCTGAACCAATCGTACTTCAACCGGGTGCTGCGGCCCGTGAATGGCGCCATGCCCAACGTGGGCACCGTGGTGCTGCTGAGCAAAAACGACTTCCCCGGCGCCGGCCAGCCGGGCGTCATCAACAACCGCAACTACGTGCTGCTGGCCGACCCCAGCATGACCCTGGCTTACCCCAAGCAAACGGTGCTGCTGGACAGCGTGAACCGGCGCGTGGCCAACGCCTGGGTGCCCGCCGACACGCTGCAGGCTCTGGCGCGCGTGCGTCTGCACGGCCGCTTGCTCAACGGTGGAGCCTTGAACCCGACTTTCACCGGCCGGGTCCAGGTCACGATTTACGACAAGCCCACCGCGGTGATGACGCTGGGCAACGAGTCGGGCGGCGACCCCAACTCACCTGATGCGCCGCGCCCGGTTTCCGTTCAGGAAAAAGTGATTTACAGCGGGCAGGCCGAGGTGAAAAACGGCGAGTTCAGCCTGTCGTTCGTGGTGCCCAAAGACATCAACTACAACGGCGGTTTGGGCAAAATCAGCCTGTACGCTTTTGATGGCACGCGCCGCGTGGATGCGGCCGGCTATCAACTCAAGCCGGTGGGTGGCGTGGCACAGGGCGTGCCCGCCGACACCACGCCGCCCGTCATCAACTTGTTCATGGACAGCGAGTCGTTTGCGTTTGGGGGCCTCACGGGACAAAACACCACGCTGCTGGCCAAGCTCACCGACGAAAGCGGCATCAACACGGCCGGTGCCATTGGCCACGACATCACGGCCGTGCTCGACAACGACCCCAACAAGCTTATTGTGCTCAATGACAGCTACGAGGCGGAGGTGGGCGACTTCCGTGCCGGGCGCATCAACAGCCTCTTCAAAGAGCTGGCGACCGGGCCCCACTCGCTGCGGGTGAAGGCCTGGGACACGTACAACAACTCCGCCGAGCGCGATATTGAGTTTGTGGTGGCCCACAACGAAAAGCTGGCTCTGGAACATGTCTTGAACTACCCCAATCCGTTTGCCAGCTCCACTACGTTCTTCTTCGACCACAACCAAGGCGGCGGCGAGCCGGGCGTCCTGGACGTGCAGGTGCAAATATTTACCGTGGCCGGCCACTTGGTGCGCACCCTCACCGCCACCGTGCCGAGCACCGATGTTCACCAGCGCAGCATCACCTGGAACGGCCGCGACGAATTCAACGACCAGCTGGCCCGGGGCGTGTACGTGTACCGCCTCAGCGTGCGGTCGCAGCAAAACGGGTCCACCGCTTCCAAGTACGAAAAACTCGTCATCCTCAATTAATTCGCTTTTATTTGCGCCCCGGCCGCGCCTGGCCTTCTTTCCTTCCTCTATGCAACTTCCATTTTCCCGTTCGCGCTGGGCGCTGTCTGCCGGCTTGTTGGCCCTCTCGCTCACTACCCAGGCTCAGCCCCAGGACCCCAGGACCATCACCACGGCCGTGCCCATCCTGACGCTCGCGCCAGATGCCCGAGCTTCCTCGCTTGGCGACGCCGGCGTAGCCACTTCGCCCGACGCGAACTCGACCTATTTCAATCCGGGCAAATTGGGCTTCGTGCCTTATAAATATTCGGTGGCCCTCAACTACTCGCCGTGGCTGCGCAACATCACCGACGACATGAGCATTTCCTACCTCTCGGGCTACGGCAAGATTGGGGAGCGGTCGTCGTTGGGGGTGTCGATGATGTATTTTGACCTGGGCTCCATCAACTATCGGGACATCAACAACCGGGAGTACGGGACCTTTAACCCCAAGGAATACAGCTTTGCCGTGTCGTACGGCCAGCAGTTGACCGATAATTTTGGCGTTGGCGTTTCGGCTCGCTACATCCGCTCCAACTTGGTTGGGGCCATCAACGGCAACGACGCCCAGGCAGGCAATGCCGCGGCTGTGGACCTGGGCGCCTACTATTCCAAGGACGCGACCATTGGCACCGGCTTGTATAACCTGGCCTTCGGGGCATCCATCTTGAACATCGGCAACAAGATTACCTATGTCGACCCCGACAACCCTAGCTTTCTGCCGACCACGCTAAAGTTGGGCACGGCCATCACCCGCGAGATTGACCAATACAACAAAATCACGCTGGTGTTCGACGCCAGCAAGTTGCTGGTGCCTTCGCCGTACTACGAAATTCCCCCTGCTAACGAGACGCAGGCCCAAACTGCTGCACGAGTAACGCGCGTTAATCAGAGAAACGATGAGCGAAACGACCAACCCATTGTGGGTGCGCTGTTCTCCTCGTTCAGCGACGCACCCGGCGGATTCAAAGAGGAGCTGCGCGAAATCAATCTTTCGGGCGGCTTGGAGTACAACTACAACGACCTGTTGTACGCCCGCGGCGGTTATTTCTACGAAGCCCCCGACAAAGGCGACCGGCAGTACGTGAGCCTGGGCTTGGGCGTCCGTTACCAAGTGTTCGGCATCGACGGCACCTACCTGGTTCCTACCGGGGACGGCTCCAAGAACAACCCCTTGGCCCAAACCATCCGGGTGTCGCTGCACTTCAACCTGAACAAGCTCTCCGACGCCTTTGACGAAAACGGCGCCGGTGGCACCAGCGGCGACACGCCGTCTAACTAAAGCCATTGCCGCTTGGGCTGAACATCGCCCCAAGAACGTCATGCTGAGCTGGTCGAAGCATCTCTATTGCGCAACAAATCAATTTTAGTGCAGCGGGAGAGATGTTTCGACCAGCTCAGCATGACGTTCT
>DASVTG010000285.1:0-4149 GCA_036387695.1 Hymenobacter sp.
CTACAACTAGCCGCGTGCTGGGTTTTGGCCGCCACGCTGCTGGCCGCCGGTGGCGCCCGCGGCCAGACGGCCCCCGCGCCCGTCACGGTGCGCATCGACGCCGCCAAAACTCACCAGACCATTGCCAACTTCGCCGCCTCCGACGCCTGGGCCTGCCAGTTTGTGGGCAACTGGCCCACCGCCAAGAAGGAAGCCATTGCCGACCTGCTGTTCAGCACCGAATCCGGTCCCGGCGGCCAGCCCAAGGGCATTGGCCTGTCGATGTGGCGCTTCAACGTGGGGGCGGGCAGCGCCGAGCAGGGCGACGCCAGCGGCATCAAAGACGAGTGGCGGCGCGCCGAGTCGTTCCTGACCCCGGCCGGCACCTACGACTGGACCCGGCAGGCCGGGCAGCGCTGGTTTCTGGAAGCCGCCCGGAAGCGAGGCGTGCGGCAGTTTCTGGCCTTTTTGAACAGCCCGCCCGTGTCGCTCACCCGCAACGGCAAGGCCTACGCCACGGCCAAGCAGCCCAACCTGGCGCCCGAGCGCTACGCCGCCCTGGCCGACTACTGCGCCCGCGTGGTGGAAGGCGTGCGCAAGAGCACGGGCATCGCCTTCGACTACTTCAGCCCCGTCAACGAGCCGCAGTGGGACTGGAGCGACGGCGGCCAGGAAGGCACGCCTTTCCAGAACGAGGAAATTGCGGGCATCACCAAAGCCCTGAGCACAAGCCTGGTGGCCAGCAAGCTGCCCACCCAGATTCTGGTGGCGGAGGCCGGCAAGCTGGACTACTTGTTCACCCCGGCCGACAAGCCCGGCCGGGGCGACCAGATAGGCGCTTTCTTCGGCGATGCCGCCGCGCCGACTTACCTGGGCAGCACCCCCCGCGTGGCCCCCGTCATTGCGGGGCACAGCTACTTCACTACTTCGCCCCAAACGCTGGCTGTGGCTACGCGCCAGCAGCTCGCCGCCCGCGTGGCCGCCGTGCCCAAGCTGAGCTACTGGCAGTCAGAGTACTGCATCCTGGGCGATAATGCGGGCGAAATCAAAGGCGGCCCGCGCGACCTGGGCATGGTCCCGGCCTTGTACGTGGCCCGCGCCATCCACAACGACCTGGCGGTGGCCAACGCCACGGCTTGGCAGTGGTGGCTGGCCGTGTCGGCCTACAACTACAAGGACGGCCTGGTGTATGTCGACAAAAGCAAGACCGACGGCGCCTTTTATCCCAGCAAGATGCTGTGGGCGCTAGGCAACTACAGTCGCTTTGTGCGCCCCGGCGCCGTGCGCGTCGCCGCCGAGTTTGCCGCCGCCCCGGCCGGCGCCACTCCGCTGCTGGTGTCGGCCTACCGCAGCGCCAACGGCAAGCAGCTGGTGACGGTCATCATCAATGAAGCCGCTGCTCCTGCGGACCTGCGTTTGGAGTTGGCTGGCCGCCGTTTGGGCGCCACGCAGTCCTTCACTACGTCGGATGCCGGCGACTTGAAGCCCGCCGCAGCCGTGGCGGCGGGCAAGGTGCTGCAAGTTGCGCCGCGCTCCGTCACCACGCTGGTGAGCGAGCTACGCTAAACCCCCACCCGAACGCCTTAATCCTGCCCCATGAAAATAAACGTTCGCCTCCTCGTTCTTTTAGCGGGCTGCTTGCTGCTTGGCAACCGCCTGGCCCATGCGCAGCGCCAGCAAATTCTCTTCAACAGCGACTGGAAATTCCACCTCGGCGACGTGCCCGGCAGCGAGCAGCCCGGCGCTGCCGACAAAGACTGGCGCACCCTCGAACTCCCGCACGACTGGAGCATCGAAGGGCCTTACAGCGAGCAGTTGGCCAGCGCCACGGCCTTTCTGCCGGGCGGCCTGGGCTGGTACCGCAAGACGTTTGCCGTGCCCGCCGGCTTTCGCAACAAGAAGGTGTTCGTGTACTTTGATGGCGTGTATAAAAACAGCGAAGTGTGGCTGAACGGGCATTCGCTGGGCAAGCGCCCCAGCGGCTTTGCCTCCTTCCAGTACGAGCTGACGCCCCACCTGAACGCCACCGGGCCCAACGTGCTGGCCGTGAAAGTCGACCATCCCCAATCGGCCGACTCGCGCTGGTACACGGGCTCGGGCATCTACCGCAACGTGTATTTGCTGGCCACCGCGCCGGTGCATATCCGGCCGTGGGGCGTGGCCTTCACCACGCCCACGGTGAGCGCCAGCGCCGCCACGGGCCGGGTGGCGGTGAGCTTCACCAATGCCTCGGCCAGCGCCGCGTCGGTCACGGTGACCAGCACGTTGCTCAATGCCAAAGGCCAGGCCGTGGCCACGGCCAAGCAAACCGTGCCCGCCAAGCCCGGCGCCGACGCCACCGCCAACCTGACCCTCACCATCAAGCAACCGGCGCTGTGGTCTGCCGACCACCCCAACCTGTACCGGCTGCGCACCACCCTGGCCGTAGCGGGCCAGCCCGTTGATGAAGTGAGCGAGGAAGTGGGCGTGCGCAGCATCCGCTTCGATGCCAACCAGGGCTTTTTCCTCAACGGCGAAAACATGAAGCTCAAGGGCCTGTGCATCCACGACGATGCGGGCGCCCTGGGCGTGGCCGTGCCGCCCGAAGTGTGGGAGCGCCGCCTGAAAAAGCTCAAAGAAGTGGGCTGCAACTCGCTGCGCATGAGCCACAACCCCCACGCCGACTACCTCTATCAACTCTGCGACCGCCTGGGCTTTCTGGTGATGGACGAGGCTTTCGACGAGTGGGAGCACGGCAAAAACAAGTGGGTGGCCGGCTGGAACGTGGGCACGCCCGCGCAGTTTGGCCCGCACGAGTACTTCAAGGAGTGGGGCGAGCGCGACCTGCGCGACATGGTGCTGCGCAACCGCAACCGCCCCAGCATCATCCTGTGGAGCATCGGCAACGAAATCGACTACCCCAACGACCCCTACTCCCACGAGGTGCTGAACACCGGCCGCAACCCTCAGATTTACGGCAAGGGCTACCTGCCCGACCACCCGCCCGCCAGTGAAATGGGCCCCATCGCCAAGCGCCTGGTGGCCGCGGCCAAGCAGGCCGACAGCTCCCGGCCCATCACGGCGGCGCTGGCCGGCGTGGTGATGTCCAACTTCACCGACTACCCTGCCGCGCTCGACGTGGTGGGCTACAACTACCTGGAGTTTCGCTACCCCGAAGACCACCAGAAGTACCCCAACCGCGTCATCTACGGCAGCGAGAACGGCATGGCCCGCGACGCCTGGGCGGCCGTCGATACCAACGCCTACGTCTCGGCCCAGTACTTGTGGACGGGCATCGACTACCTTGGGGAAGCCCGCCGCTGGCCGCAGCGCGCCAACGGCGCGGGCCTGCTCGACATGGCCGGTTTTCCCAAGGCCGAGTTTTACCTGCGCAAAAGCCTCTGGACCAGCGGCCCCATGCTGTACCTAGCGGCCGCCGAAGTACCCGCCGCCGGCGCCACGCCCGACCGGCGCCAGCGCGGCACGGCTACCTGGAACTGGCCCGCCGCCAGCCAGGTCCGCGTAACCGCCTACACCACCAACGAAGCCACCGAGCTGTTCCTCAACGGGCAGTCGCTGGGCCGGAAGACCGGCCGCCAGCCCAGCTGGGACGTGGCCTATGCCGCGGGCGAGCTCACGGCTAAAGGCTACCGCAACGACAAAGCGGTGAGCGAGACGAAGCTGCACACGGCCGGCGCCCCCGCCGCCATTCTGCTCACGCCCGACCGCCGCACCCTGCCCGCCAAAACCCACGGCCTTGCCCAGCTGGAAGTCACCGTCGTGGACGCCGCCGGCCGCCCCGTGCCCACCGCCACCGACGAAATCAGCGTGGCCCTGACCGGCCCGGCCCGCCTGCTGGGCATCGAAAACGGCGACCTGGCCAACCACGACAGCCCCACCGCGCCCACGCACCGCGCCCACCAGGGCCGGCTGCTGGTGTACGTGCAGCCCACGGGCGCCGGCGCCATCGGCGTCACGCTCACGGCCCCAGGGCTGCGCGCCGCCAGCACCCAGCTGCAGGCCCAATAGGCCGCGTTTTATAGACCGGTTAAATTAGTCAAAATCCTAATGCGAACGTCCTGCTCACCTGGCGTCCGCGCAGCCGATGCCTCTCTACTGCGCAACCAATTAGAGCGGTTTCCGGGTCAGTGTGCCGAGTTAAAAGTTGAGAGTTAAAAGGTAAAATCCAGG
>DASVTG010000286.1:0-3040 GCA_036387695.1 Hymenobacter sp.
AGTACTCAGTGTACCAGGAGGGCGTGGCCAACGACTACTTCTGCCGCCGCGCCGACGGCCCGCTGATGAAGGGCTCCGTGTGGCCCGGCCTCTGCAACTTCCCCGACTTTACTGCGCCCCAGGTGCGCGAGTGGTGGGCGGGCTTGTTCAAGGAATTGATTCAGGACATCGGCGTGAAAGGCGTGTGGAACGACATGAACGAGCCGGCGGTGTTCGAGAAAGGCACTTTCCCGCCCGACGTGCGCTTCAGTTACGACGGCCACCACGCCTCGCACCAGAAGGCCCACAACATCTACGGCATGCAGATGGCCCGCGCCACCAACGACGGCGTGAAGCAGTTCTGCTACCCCAACCGGCCGTTCACCATCACGCGCAGCACCTACAGCGGCGGCCAGCGCTACTCCTCCGGCTGGACCGGCGACAACATCGCCTCCTGGGAGCACCTCTGGCTGGCTAACATCCAGTGCCAGCGCCTGAGCATCTCGGGCTTCAGCTTCATTGGTAGCGACATCGGCGGCTTCGTGGACACGCCCACCGGCGAGCTCTACGCCCGCTGGATTGCGCTGGGCGCCTTCCACCCGTTCTTCCGCACGCATAGCTCCGGCGACCACGGCGACCAGGAGCCCTGGAGCTTCGGCGACACCGTGACCGACCTGGCCCGGCACTTCATCGAGCTGCGCTACTGCCTGTTGCCCTACATGTACACCACGTTCTGGCAGTACGCCACCAAGGGCACGCCCATGCTGCGCCCGCTCACCTTCCTCGACCAGAACGACACCGAAACCTACCTGCGCATGGCCGAGTTCGGCCTCGGCGACAACCTGCTGGTGTGCCCCATCACCCAGCCCGGCGCCGAGGGCCGCTGGATGTACCTGCCCCGCGGCGACTGGTTCTACTACTGGACCGACACCCCGCAGGCCGGCGGCAGCGAAGTCTGGGCCGCTGCCGACCTCACCCGCATTCCGCTCTTCATCAAGGCCGGGGCCGTGCTCCCCATGCAGCCCGTGCTCCAGTACGTGGGCGAGCGCGCCATCGAGCAGCTCACCCTGCACGTTTATTACAAAAACGGCACGGCCGAAAGCGTGCTCTACGACGACGGCGGCGAAGGCTACGCCTACGAGGAAGGCCACAAAACCCTGCGCCGCTTCACCGTCACCGGCTCCGAAACCGACCTCGTCCTCACCCAAACCATCGAAGGCGACTACCCGCCCAGCTACGCCACCTACCGCGTGGTGCTGCACGGCGTGGCCGGCGCCATCGAAGTCACCGCCGACGGCCAGCCCGCCGCAGTGGCAGAAGCTACTTTAGAAACGGGCCTCACGCTGCCCAGCCTCGTGGTGCCCGTCGGCTTCAGCGAGGTGCGGGTGAACGTGGTGTTGGCTGGGGCGGGGAAAGGGGTTGCGCCGGCTGTGTAGCTGAAGCAGCTATTCCCAGGGCGGCGCGAAAGCGCGCCAGTTGAAGAAATCGAAGCTTGTCGTACCGGGTTGGCAACGTGGCTTCGCGGGAGGACAGCCATTAAGCGCCAGCTTGCGTGAGCTTTTTTTATTCTATCAGCATAGCATGGACCTGATTCTCGAAACCGATGCGGACGTTGCCCGCCTCCTACACCGCCCCAAGCTGCCCGACCACGCCCTGCCACCGTTTGAGCCCTGCAACCCCCTCGAAATAGCCCTGGAGCAGGCGGCCTCGGGCAAGTCGGGCCGGGTAGCCCTGCTACAAGCCCTGCTACTAGAGCCGCTGTACGTGCCGGTGTGCTCCTTGCCCGGCGGTGCCCTGGCGGGGCTGCGGGCCGGGCGCGAAGGGCACGGCATCTTCGGGCGACAACAGGACCACAAGGTGCTGCTGTTTTCCTCGTCCAAACGCCCCTACGACGGGCTGCCCGCTTGGCCCTGGCCCCTGCGCGAGCGAGGGGTGCCGCTCATCAGTGGCCCCAGCAGTCTGGTGCTGACGGACCTACCGAACCTGAGCTTCGTCCTCAACCCGTTTTCGCGCCACGCGCGCGCCGTGCCGGCCCACGAAGTGAAGGCTCTGCTGGCCGGCCGGCTCGTGCCCGTGCCCACGGCTCCCCTCGACCGGCCAGAACCCAATTACCCGCTGCGCGCCCTGCCAGGGCTTCCTCCCGGCTTCGCCGACGAGTTTTGTGCCTACTGCCGCGCCCAGCCGTCGCTGTTGCGCGCCTACGCGGCCGAGCGGGCGCTGCCCGGCAGCGACCCGGCGGCAGCGGTAGTCATCGTGTTGCTCGGCCTCGACCCCGACCGCTTAGTCTTGCACCCCCTGCTGCCGATGCTTGCGCGCTATTTCCGCAGCATTCATAAAAAAACCCGGGTAATCCGGCTGCCCGCTTTGCCCGAGCATGTGCACGACGATGACCAATTCGTGCTGCGGGAAATCGGGTTCCTGGCTCCGCTGTACCAGGTCGGGGGCCTATCCCTGCCCGCCTGGGGGAACGGCCCCGCCACCGACTGAGCCCCCGGACGGCTTCGGCTGCAACCGCTTCCACCCGCTTCGCAGTAAACCCCTATATTCGTCAACCGCTTCTGGTTCCCTTTGTCCTGTTTATGGCTTCCTTCTACGCCGAGCTGCACTTGAACGGCCGCGCCTACCCCGTGCGACTGTGCCACTTCGCCCTGCACCAGGACACGGACGGCCGCGGCCGGGTCGTGGGCAAGGTGCGCCAGGGCCCGCTGGGCCTCACCCTGGACGTGCCCGACGACGACGAGTTGCTGGCCTGGGCCGCCGCCCCCCACAAGCCCCTGGCCGGCGAAGTCGCCTTCTTCGACCTGGCCGCGCGGGTGCCGCACGAGACCCTCGCCTTCACGGCCGGCCAGTGCGTCACGTACCGGGAGGCGTTCGGCGAGGGCGACACCGGCGCGGGGGCCTACGTGTGCCAGCTGCTCGTCACCGCCCCCGCCTTCGAGCTGCGCGCCGGCGGGCCGGCCGCCCCGCTGGCCGCGGCCGTGCGCCAGTGGGCCGGCGGGGCCGAGGACGCGCCCACGCCGGGGCTGACGAGCACGCCGGTGGTGGCCGACGGCGGCTGGCT
>DASVTG010000287.1:0-3196 GCA_036387695.1 Hymenobacter sp.
ACACCGGCGCCCTCAGCGATTTCGTGAAGAACGATGACGGCAGCTATTTCAACGGCGACCTCAACAGCGCCCGCCACTCGGCGTTCCAGCTTTCGCTGGGCTACCTGATTCCGAGCAAGTAAGAACCATGTAGAGACGCGACATTTCGCGTCTCGGCGTTGGCGCCGTTCGCATGGTGTCAGCACACCATCGTTCCAGCGTGAATCGTTCACGCGCCGAGACGCGAAGTGTCGCGTCTCTACAGCCATCCCAATAAGAAAAAGGCCCGGTTCCTGCGCAGGAACCGGGCCTTTTTTATGAATCAAACTGACTACGGATGCGCGGCTACCCACTCGGTGCCATCCTCATATTCCTCGCGTTTCCAGATGGTTACCACCTGCTTCAGCGTGTCGATGATGAACTGGCAGGCGGCGAAGCTTTCGGCGCGGTGGGGCGTGGCCACGGCCACCACCACGGCCACGTCGCCGAGTTCCAACGTGCCCTTGCGGTGCACCACGGCTACTTCTTGCAGCATGGGCCACTGCTCGTAGGCTTGCGCCACCACGTGCCCAAGCTGGGTCAGGGCCATGCTGTCGTAGGATTCGTAGTGCAGGCGGCGCACCGGGCGCCCACCCGATTGGTTGCGCACCGTGCCGATGAAGGCGTTCACGGCGCCCGCCGCATCGGTTTGCACGGCAGCTAAGGCGTCGGCCACGGCTATGGGTTGGTCGGTGATGGCGAGATAAGGGGTCATGGGGCAATGAACAGTTAACAATGAACAGCGAGCAATGAAAAGGGAACCTCATGCTCTATGATTATGATTGTTCGCTGTTCATTGTTCACTGTTAATTAATTTTCTAGCCGCCGGCCACGGGCGGAATCAGGGCAATTTCGTCCACCGTGTGCAGCGGCTGGTCGTGGGTGGCGTATTCGTTGTTCACGGCCACGGCACAGCTGCGCAGCTCCCCCAGGGCCGGGTACTGCCGGCGCATTTCGTCCAGCAGCGCTCCCACGGTGGCCGGAGCCGGGGCCGGCAGTTCAATGACGGAGGTGCCCACGATGTCGCGGGTGATGCCGTACAGGGCGACTTTTAAGGACATATTTTCGGCGTATATTTTGGGCGAAACCGATGCGGGAAGTTGTTTTGGACAGGCCCCGCACCCCGGACCTGAACACCTTTCCCGCGTTGGGGGTTTAGCGCAAGCCGGCTGTCTTACGTACAGCCGGGCAAAATTGGTGATAAACGTGCAACCATCTGCTCCTGCTTTGGCCACTCCGGTGGTTTCGCCCCTCTTCGACCAGCACGGCCGGCCGCTGGAATACCTGCGCCTGGCCGTCACGGACCGCTGCAACCTGCGCTGCTTCTACTGCATGCCCGAAGAAGGCATCAAGTACATGCCCAAGCACGAGCTGCTGAGCTACGAAGAAATGCTGCGGCTCACCGGCCTGCTGGCCACGCTGGGCGTGCGCAAAGTGCGCCTGACCGGCGGCGAGCCCTTCGTGCGCCGCGACTTGGTGCCCTTCATGGAGCGCCTGGCCGAGCTGCCCGGCATCGAAGACCTCAGCCTGACCACCAACGGCGTGCTCACCGCGCCGCACGTGCCGGCCCTGGCCCGCCTGGGCGTGCGCGCCGTGAACCTCAGCCTCGACACCCTGGACCGGGCCCGCTTTGCCGGCATCACGCGGCGCGACGAGCTGCCGCGCGTGATGGAAACCTTCCACGCGCTGCTGGACGCCGGCATTCAAGTCAAAATCAACGCCGTGGTGATGGACGGGCAGAACATTGACGACCTCGTTCCCCTGGCCGACCTCAGCCGCAACCTGCCGGTTGACGTGCGCTTCATCGAGGAAATGCCTTTCAACGGCGGCAGCCACGCCGCCGGTCCCGCCACCCTGCCGTGGAACCACGTGCGCATTCGCCAGCATTTGGAGCAGCATTTCGGCGCGCTCACGCCGGTAGCAATGGCCGCCGGGGCCACGGCTTCCGACTATACCATTGCCGGCCACCAGGGCCGTGTGGGCATCATTGCGGCGTATTCGCGCACGTTTTGCGGCACCTGCAACCGCCTGCGCCTCACCGCCGAAGGCGGCATCAAAACCTGCCTCTACGACCAAGGCGTGCTCGACACGCGTGCCCTGCTGCGCGGCGGCAAAGACGACGACGAAATTGTGGCGGCCCTGGCGGCGGCCTTCCGCTTCCGGGCGGCCAACGGCTTCGAAGCCGAGCGGCAGCGGCCCCTGCACCAGCTCAGCTTCGAGAGCATGGCCACCATCGGCGGGTAGTGTTGGTTCACGGAGCAAGGCTTTATTTGCCGGCCCACCAACTTGACGCGTGGGCCAACCATTGCCTTTGCCTTTTGCCATGAAAGTTGTGCTGATAGTGTTGGGAGTGGTGGCGGCGCTGTACGTGGCGCTGTGCTGCGTGCTGTATTTCAAACAGGAAAGCCTGCTGTTTTTTCCCACCCGGTTGCGGGCCGACCACCGCTTCCGCTTTCCCGGCAACTTTGAGGAGCGGTGGATTACCGTGGCCGACGGCACCCGGCTGCACGGCTTGCTGTTTCGTGCGCCCAACTCCAAAGGGCTGGTGTTTTACCTGCACGGCAACGGCGGGGCCGTGGACAGCTGGGGCGAAGCGGCCCCGGCCTACACCGATTTGCAGTACGACGTGTTCCTGCTCGACTACCGCGGCTACGGCAAAAGCGGTGGCGCCATCACCAGCCAGGCCCAGCTGCTGAGCGACGTGCAAACGGCCTACCGGCAGCTGACGCACGAATACCCCGAAAACCAAACGGTAATACTGGGCTACTCCGTGGGCACGGGGCCGGCCACATGGCTGGCGGCCCAGCAACACCCGAAACTGCTGATACTGCAGGCGCCGTATTTCAGCATGCGCGACCTGGCCACGCGTCTCTACCCCTTTGTGCCGGGCTTTTTGGTGCGCTACCCGTTGCCCACCAACGAGTTGATTAGGCAGGTGAGCGCGCCCATCGTGCTGTTTCACGGCGACCGAGACGAGGTGATTTACTACGAATCTTCGCTCAGGCTGAAGGCTTTGCTCAAGCCCTCGGACAAGCTGATAGTGCTGCCCGGCGCGGGCCACAACGGCATGACCGATAACCCGCTCTATCGGCGGGCGCTTGCCCAGGTGCTTCCCTAGCGAGGCTGCTGGCTGCACCCCCCCCCAAATTTCTATGGCGAATTTGAGGGCTTCGTAAAT
>DASVTG010000288.1:0-3289 GCA_036387695.1 Hymenobacter sp.
CAGACCGCAAATTTGTAGCAGCAGCCCTCACACACCCAGCCAATCCGCCCGTAGTAAACGCCACTGATACTGACTGGCACAAAGACCTTACCGCCTTAGAGCGCAACGGGGTGCAAGTCGAATTTATTTGCCCAGCCGAGATGACACGGGCGCGTAGAGTATGAAGCACTAATTATGCTCTGTGGCTTCCAGCAAAATAAAAAAGCCCGTTTCCAAATTGGAAACGAGCTTTTTTACTTTGCTGAGGGGATGGGATTCGAACCCACGATGACCTTTTGAGCCATACACACTTTCCAGGCGTGCTCCTTCGACCACTCGGACACCCCTCAAGGTTGTGGTTGATGGGGCAAAGATAGGGCGCAACAATGAGCAATGAACAATGAGCAATGAACAATTACTCCGGATGGGCTCATTGCTCACTGTTCATTGCTCATTGTTCATTGCCTTTACGGCGTGATTTCGCCCCGTAAATCCTGCATGAGCAGCTGGCGGGTACGCTCTTCCCCCAACCCCAGGCCGAGCACGAACATAAGCTTGGTCACGGCCGCTTCGGTGGTGATGTCGTCGCCGCCGATGATGCCCATTTCCACGAAGTGCGAGCTGGTTTCGTACTTGCCCTGCACCACGCGGCCTTCCTCGCACTGGCTCACGTTGAGCAGCCACACGCCGCGCTGCCGGGCATCGGCCAGGCAGCGCAGGAACCACGGCGCGGTGGGCGCGTTGCCCGAGCCGTAGGTTTCGAGCACGCAGCCGCGCAGGCCGGGAATGCCCAAAATGGCGCTCACCACCGCTTCCGTGATGCCCGGAAACAGGCGCAGCACCGCCACGCCGGTTTCCAAGTGGGCGTGCACTTTTAGGCGGGTGCCGGGCAGCAGCCGCACGCTGCTGTCGTCGAACTCCAGGCTGATGCCGGCCCGGGCCAGCGGCGGGTAGTTTTCACTTTTGAAGGCCGCAAACTGCTGGCTTTCCACCTTTTTGGCCCGCGTGCCGCGGATGAGTACGTCGTTGAAAAACACGCACACTTCGGGCACCCGCACGGTATGGGCGCGGGGGTGGCGCGCGGCCGCAATTTCCAGGGCCGTCACCAGGTTGCGCTGGGCGTCGGAGCGGCTGGCCCCGACCGGCACCTGCGCCCCGGTAAACACCACCGGCTTGCCCAAATGCTCGAGCACGTAGCTCAGCGCCGCCGCCGAATAGGCCATGGTGTCGGTGCCGTGCAGCACCACAAAGCCGTCGAAATCGGCGTAGTGCCGGCCGATAATTTGGGCCAGAAACAGCCAGTCGGCGGGCGTCACGTTGCTGCTGTCGATGGGCGCAGGCAGGCTGAGCAGGGCCAGCTGAAACGGCAGGCGGGCCAGCTCGGGCATCTTGCGGTTGAGGTTGCCGAACTGCATGGGCACCAGCTTGCCGCTGCGGTTCAAGGCCATGCCCACCGTGCCGCCGGTGTAGATGACGAGCAGCCGCGGGGCCGCGGTGTTGGCCGGGTCGGCGCGGGTGAGCAGGGGCAGCAGCGGCAGGTCGAGGTTGGGCATGGAGCGGGTATGGCTTAGCGGGCGCAAGGTAGCGCGCGTGTTTTTTCGCCCACCAGCAGCCCCGGCGCGTGGTCTGCCGTATTGCTTCCGGCTCTCCCCTACTTTTTAGCTATGACCCCGACCTTCCCCAACCCCGACAAGCCCGTCTCCGATGTACTCGTCATCGGCGCGGGCATCATGAGCGCCACGCTCGGCGTGCTGCTCAAAACCCTCGACCCCAGCCTCACCATCTCGGGCTACGAGCGCCTCGACGCCGTGGCCGCCGAAAGCTCCGACGCCTGGAACAACGCCGGCACCGGCCACTCGGCCTTTTGCGAGCTCAACTACACGCCCGAACGCCCGGATGGCTCCATCGACATCAGCAAGGCCGACAAAATTGCCGAGCAGTTTGAGCTGAGCAAGCAAATGTGGGCCTCGCTGGTGCTCGGGGGCCAATTGCCCGACCCCAAATCCTTCATTCGCACCATTCCGCACATGAGCTTTGTGTGGGGCGCGGCCAACGTGGAATACCTGCGCAAGCGCCACGCCGCGCTGCTGCACTCGCCGCTGTTCCAGGGCATGGAATTCAGCGAAGACCCGGCCCAGATTGCCGAGTGGATTCCGCTGGTGATGGACGGCCGCGCCCCCGGCACGCCCGTGGCCGCCACGCGCATGGCCATTGGCACCGACGTCAACTTTGGCTCGCTCACCCGCTGCTTGTCCAAGCACCTGAAGGGGCTGCCCGGCGTGGATTTCCATTTGAACCACGAAGTGGAAGACTTTCGAAAAAAAGACGACGGCATTTGGCGCGTGAAAGTGCGCAACCTCGCCACCGACGAAAGCCGCATTGTGCGGGCCCGGTTTGTGTTTATTGGGGCCGGCGGAGGCTCGCTGCCGCTGCTCGAAAAATCGGGCATTCCGGAAGCGCGCGGCTTCGGCGGCTTCCCCGTGAGCGGGCAGTGGCTGAAGTGCCGCAACCCCGCCGTGATTGCCCGGCACGAGGCCAAAGTGTACGGCAAGCCGGCCGTGGGCTCGCCGCCCATGTCCATGCCCCACCTCGACTCGCGCCAGATAAACGGGCAAAAGGAACTGCTGTTTGGGCCCTATGCCGGCTTCAGCACCAAGTTCTTAAAGAAAGGCTCGTACACCGATTTGTTCCGCTCCATCGAGCTGGGCAACATCCGGCCGCTGCTCTATGCCGGGGCGCGCAACCTGGGCCTGACCCGGTACCTCATCGGCCAAGTGCTGCAGTCGCCAGAAGACCGCACCGCCGCGCTGCGCGAGTACTACCCCGGCGCCAACCCGAACGACTGGCAGCTGGAAGTGGCCGGCCAACGCGTGCAGGTCATCAAAAAAGACAAGAAAGTGGGCGGCGTGCTCGAGTTCGGCACCGAGATGGTGACGGCGGCCGACGGCTCCATCGCGGCCCTGCTGGGCGCCTCGCCGGGGGCCAGCACGGCCGTGGCCATCATGCTCGACCTGGTGCAGAAGTGTTTCCCAGAGCGCTCGGCTACGCCCGAATGGCAGGCCAAATTCCGTGAGTTGGTGCCTTCCTTCGGCAAGCACTTGGCCGACGCCCCTGCCCTGACGGCGGAAATACGCGAGCGCAGCCGCCAAGCCCTGCAGCTGGATGCCTGAGGTCATTCAATATCCGCTGCGGCGAAGACAATACATCAACCGTCCTGCTCAGCTGGCGTCCGCGAAGTCGAAGCATTTCCACTGCGATGGTAAACGATTTACTACTGCGAGAAAGACGCTTCGACTCCTTGCGCGCCCAA
>DASVTG010000289.1:0-5154 GCA_036387695.1 Hymenobacter sp.
CTCTGGTGGCCCGCACGACACCCCAGGCGCCCCGGCCCACCGCCGCTGACGAGCCGCGGAAAACGGCTGAAACCGCTGCGGTGGTGGCGGCCGCTACCCCCCCAGTACCCGCGCCGGAAATCGTCCCCGCTGGCACCGTTCCGGCTTCGGGCCTGACCGGTGAGCTGATTACCGTAGACGTTCGCACCGGCGCCGACCCGGTGGTGCGGCCCGCCAAAACGGTCAGCACGGCCTTGGCCGAGCTGGCCGAACCCGCCGAACGCCGCCGCTTGGGCGGGCGCCTGCTGCAGCAAGCCGGCCACCTGGTGCGCGGCGAGCGGGTGAGCTTGGCCGAAGTCACGGGCCTGCCCGAAAACGTGACCTTGCGGGCCACGGTGGCCGGCCGCAGCGTCACCAAATCCATTCAATTGTAATTCCCATCCTCTTTCGCTTTAGAACTCATGCAACGCGCTTTTCTCTCCTTTTTTGTGTTACTGGCCGCGCTGTTGGGCGGGCTAAGCCAGGCCCGGGCCGGCAGCGTGGCCACCCGGGTGCTCTACAAAGACACCATCGTGGTGCGCCTGCCCAACCAGGCCACCCTCACCCTCACGGTGCGCGACGCGGCCCAGCTGCGCCAAATGAAAAACTACCACCTCGACTCGCTCACTTCGCGCCTGGCCACCTACATCACGCAGGCCGAAAAAGCGGCGCAAAACGCCACCACCGACCAGGTGACGGTGCAGTTCTACCCCGACAAGGACCAGCCCGGCAAAAACCTGCCCGAGCAAATCCGCATTACCACCCGCAAGAAAACCGCCCACAACAACCGGGTTGACGTGATGCTGAACAAGACCTTCGGCGTGACGGTGACCACCGACGAAAACGGCTCCAAGTCCTACAACAAGACCGAGGGCCGCTCAAAAGAAGACCGGCAGGCCAAGCGCGACTCCACCCGCTTCAAGCAGATTACCCGCAAGCGCACTTCCACCAATTTCATTTTGGACCTGGGCCTCAATGCGCTGGTCAACGAGAAGTCGGGAGGCGACGGCGGCGACGCCTCGGTGGACCTTCGCACGGCCGGCTCGCGCTACGTCAACATCGGCTTCGACTGGGAAACCCGCTTGGGGGGCAAGCGCAGCCCCGTGGCCGTGCTCGTGGGCCCCGAGTTTGCCTTCAACAACTACATGCTCAGCGGCAACAACAAGTGGGTGAACGCCAACGGCGTCACCAGCGTGGCGAAGGAAACCAACGGGAGCCAGTTCCTGAAATCAAAACTCGCCACCTCGTCGGTCAACTTGCCCCTGATGCTGCAGCTCAAGCTGCGCGACTCGCACTTCAAGCCCACGTTTCGCCTGGGCGCCGGTGGTTTTGTGGGCTACCGCCTGGGTTCGCACACCAAAATCAAGTACATCTCGGAGGGCAACACCGACAAAGACAAGGACGAAGGCAGCTACAACCTGGAAAACTTCCTGTATGGCGCCCAGGGCACCATCGGCTACGGCGGCTTGGAGTTTTTCGCCAAGTACAACATGAACGACTTGTTCAAGAACAACGCCGGCCCCCAAACGCAGGTATTGAGCTTCGGCGTGCGGTTGTTCGGCAACTAGCTTCCGTCACCAATAAAGGAAAAAGCCCCGATTCCTCGCGACTCGGGGCTTTTTCATGACCTAATGGCGGCGCGTTACTGATGCCGAAAGAAATTATCCAGCAGTATGGCGGCCGAGATGGCCACGTTCAGGCTTTCGGCCCCGCCGGAAGCCCCGCGCGGAATGTGCAGGCGGCGCGTGAGGGCGGCTTCCACGGCCGGCGTCAGGCCGTGCGACTCGCTGCCCATCACGAGCACGCCGGCCGGGCGCAGGGCCAGGCGGTGCACGTTGTCGCCCTGCAGGTCGGCGCCGTAAACGGCGGCCGCGGGCGGCAAGGTGGGCAGCCAAGCGGCCAGGTCGCGCTCCCACACCTGCACGCGAGCGAAGGCGCCCATGGTGGCGGCCACGGTTTTGGGGGAATACGGGTCGGCGCAGCCGGGGCTGAGCACCACGCCGGGCAAGCCGTACCAGTCGGCCAGCCGCAGCAGGGTGCCCAGGTTGCCGGGGTCGCGCACTTCGTCGAGGGCGAGCAACAATCCGGATTCCGGCAGCGTTGGGGGCAACGGTTTTTCGGCGGGCAGCCGGCCCACGGCCAGCGCGGTGTTGTTGGTGGCCAGCGTGCCCAGCTGCGTCAGTTCGTATTCGGTGGCCACCACCAAGGCCAGTTCGGCCGGCAACCGGGCACGGTTTTGGGCAGCAAATTCGGCGGTCACCAGCACGTGTTCGGTTTCCAGGTCAGAACTTAGCAGCTCCAACACGCTTTTGCCTCCTTCCACCAGAAACGCTTCGTGGCGTTGCCGGTATTTTTTCTGGTGCAGCGACTGCACGTATTTGCCAAGTGCTTTTGAAACCATCGTCGTCAAACTATTCAGCGAAGCTACGGGCCACAAGCTGGCAGCGCGCGCGCCGCGGTGCCGTGCTGGGCCTGCTGCTGCTGGCCGCCTGCTCGCCGTTTAAGCTGCTGCGGCCCAACCAGCGCCTGTTGAGCCGCGTCGAGATTAAAGGGGTGGAACAGGCCGACAAAGAACGGCTCACCGCGCTGGCCCAGCAAAAGCCCAACAGCCAATTTCCGCTGCCCAAGCTGGGCATCTACCAGCTGGGCTACCGCTTCTACGATTCGGTCCGCATCAAAAACAAGCAGCGCGACATCCAAGCCAGCTACGACGCCAAGCTGAAAACCGCGGCCGCCGATTCCGCCGAGCTCGGCAAGCTGTTGGCCCAACGCGAGCGCAAAGTCAACCGCAAGCAGCTGGCCCTCGACAAAGGCAACGCCATCATGCGCCTGGGCGAGCCACCCGTGATTTACGATTCGGCCCTGACGCGCAATTCGGTGGAGCAAATGACCACCTTTCTGCGCTCCCAAGGCTTTTTCCGGGCGCGGGTGACGGCCACGGACACCGTGGCCTACCGGCGAGGCTTCCTGGCGCGCGTGCTGCTGGGCATTGGCTCCCTCGTCCCCAGCAAGCCCGATTCGCTGGACGAAGCCAAGCGCAAGCGCCGCGTCACGGTTACGTATAACATCACGGAGAACCAGCCGTTTCTTTATCGGTTGCAGGCGCCCAGCATCCCCGATTCCGGGGTGGCCGCCGTGGTGGAGCGCGGCCGGGCGGCCTCCCTGCTGCACGAAAACGAGCGCTACAACGAAGAGCTGATTGGCAAGGAGCGCACCCGCCTGGAAACGCTGCTGAAGAACGCCGGTTACTTCGATTTTCGCCAGCAGTACATCACCTTGGAAGCCGACACGAGCTACGAAAAGTCCACCGTGCGCCTGCGCACCTTCATTGCCAACCCCGGCCCCACGCAAGGCCACCGCTTGTACACGGTGCGCCAAGTGCGCTTCGTGACCGATGCCGGCGTGGGCCGCACCCTGCGCAATGCCGCCGGCGACACCTTGCGCCGCGCCGGCACGCCCGGGGCCCTGCGCTCGCGGCCCAGCCTCGGCGTTCGCCTCGACACCGTCACCACGGATTCCCTGAAGTTTGCCGCCTACAAACAGAAGTATAGCACCCAACTCCTGGCCCGCAAAGTGCTGGTACGGCCCGGCCAGCGCTACAGCCTCGACCGCACGCTGCAAACGCAGCGCCTGTTGGCCGACTTGGACATGTTCCGCTTCAACACCGTGAATTACCGCAAGGTACCTGACTTGCCCACGGCCGACAGCACCGGCCTCAGGCCCCCCACCGGTGAGTTGAATGCTGTCATCAACGCATCGCCCGCACCCAAGTTTGCGATTACCGACGAATTCGGCGCCACTTACATATCTGAAAAAGTGGGCCCTTTCGTCAACGTGCGGCTCAAAACCCGCAACCCGTTTGGCGGAGCCGAGGTGCTGGAGCTGGGCGTGCGGGCGGGTTTAGAAGGCCAGCTCACCCGCGTAGCTGGCGTAAACGGAGACGAAGTGACTGAATCGGTGTACACCCGGCAGCTAGGGGCAACGGCGGCACTGGTGTTTCCACAATTCTTGGTGCCTTTCAACACCAACCGTTTTCTAACGCGCTACAACCCCAAAACACGTCTCTCGCTTTCCGAAACGTTTGTCGACCGACCCGAATACACCCGTTCAAATTTCGAGTTTGCGTTCGATTACATCTGGCAAAAATCTGCCTACCATCAGTACGTTTTTTCGCCGGTGGTCATCACGTTGGTCAACACGTTGCGCACCAGCGACGCATTCGACCGACGATTAATCGTCTTACGCGACTCCATTGGCTCTTCGCTTTTTCGGTCTTTCACGAGGCAGGTAGAGCCCAGCTTCAGCTTCACGTCCCTCTACAATTCCAACGATTTCAACCAGACCCGCGACGCCCAGTACCTGCGACTGTTCGCGGAAGTGGGGGGCTTAACCCGTGGCTTGTACCGAAAAGCCTTGTTCGAAAGCACGGGGCTCAACGTGTACAATTTTGCCCGCTTCAGTGCCGATTACCGCCGCTATCACCACCTCACGCCTCGCACTTTCTTCGTGTGGCGGCTGAATGGCGGCGTGGTACACGCCCTTACCAAATCCGACGACTTATCGACCGAAGCCAATGATGCGCAATACATTATCCCGTATGACAAATCTTTTTTTGCGGGCGGCTCCACCAGCTTGCGGGCCTGGCAGCCGCGCAAGCTAGGGCCAGGCAGCTACACGCCCACGCGCCTCACCCGCGAAAACACCGTGGTGCGGGACTACCTCACCGAGCAGCCCGGCGAATTGTTGCTCGAAGGCAGCGTCGAGTACCGTTTCCCCATCTACGGTTTTATAAAAGGGGCCTTGTTTACCGATTTTGGCAACGTGTGGGGCCTGCAGGAACGGAAGTACCAGGAGGGCCCTCTCAGGGGTGAGTATTTCCGGGACGGCGCCCAGTTCCAGCTCAACCGTTTCTACAAACAGATTGCCGTGGGCTCGGGCGTAGGCATTCGCTTCGACTTTACCTTCCTCATCCTGCGCCTGGATGTCTCCACTAAAATCTACGACCCAACCGCCTTTCCCGGCGAGAAATGGGCCTTGCGGAACTTCGACACCAGCGCCAACCCATTGGCCTTCAACCTAGGCATCGGCTATCCTTTCTAGGTGGTGAAATGGTGAGGTGTGAGGTGGTGAGGTGTG
>DASVTG010000290.1:0-6788 GCA_036387695.1 Hymenobacter sp.
GGGCTACAACCCCAGCAACTTTCACCCGGTGGTGGTGGACTACGTGGGCGCCCAGCCCTGGTCGCGCTACGACGAATACCGCGCGAAGTATCCTCGCGGCGGCAACCCCAGCAACGGCGCCCTGCCGCCCGGCCAGGCCAAGAAGCAAGGCTACCGCGCCAACCCCAGCAACGGCGGCCTCCCTCCCGGACAAGCCAAGAAAATGGGCCACGTAACGGCAAGGGCCACGGCAAGGGCCACGGCAAAGGAAAGCATTAACCTGCTTAGGCATAAAAAAAGCGGCTCCAGGCAGGGCCGCTTTTTTTATGCTTGATTAACTCGGGCTTTAGAACGCCGCGTTCTTGGGGAAGCGCGGGAAGGGAATCACGTCGCGGATGTTGGCCATGCCCGTTACGAACAGCACCAGGCGCTCGAAGCCCAGGCCGAAGCCGGAGTGCGGCGCGGTGCCAAACTTGCGCAGGTCGAGGTACCACCACAGGTCCTCGGCGGGCACGTGCATTTCGGCCATGCGGGTGGTGAGCTTGGTGTAATCCTCCTCCCGCTGCGAGCCGCCGATGATTTCGCCGATGCCGGGAAACAGCACGTCCATGGCGCGCACGGTGCGGCCGTCCTCGTCCAGCTTCATGTAGAAGGCCTTGATTTCCTTCGGGTAGTTGGTGAGAATAACGGGTTTTTTGAAGTGCTTCTCGACCAAGTACCGCTCGTGCTCGCTTTGCAGGTCCGTGCCCCAGTCCACGGGGAATTCAAACTTCTGCTTGGCCGATTTCAGGATTTCCACGGCCTCGGTGTAGGTGAGGCGCTGGAAATCGGTTTCGACCACCGAGTTGAGGCGGGTGAGCAGCTCTTTGTCGTACTGTTCGGTGAGGAAGGCCAGGTCGTCGGCGCAGTGGGCCAGGGCGTAGCGCACCAGGCTTTTGAGGAAGTCCTCGGCCAGGTCCATGTTGTCTTCCAGCTCGTAGAAAGCCATTTCGGGCTCTATCATCCAGAACTCGGCCAGGTGGCGGGCGGTGTTGGAGTTTTCGGCCCGGAACGTGGGGCCGAACGTGTACACCTTGCCCAGGGCCATGGCGGCGATTTCGCCTTCGAGCTGGCCCGAAACGGTGAGGTTGGTTTGCTTGCCGAAGAAGTCCTCCGAGAAGTCCACCGAGCCGTCGGCTGTGCGGGGCGGGTGCTCCGGCGCCAGCGTGGTCACGCGGAACATCTGGCCGGCGCCCTCGGCGTCGGAACCGGTGATGATGGGCGTGTGGACGTAGAAAAAGCCATTTTTGTTGAAGTACTCGTGCACGGCAAAGGCCAGCGCGTGGCGCACGCGCAGCACCGCGCCGAAGGTGTTGGTGCGGGGCCGCAGGTGGGCGATTTCGCGCAGGAACTCCAGCGAGTGGCCTTTTTTCTGCAGCGGGTACTCTTCCGGGTCGGCTTTGCCAATGACGGTGATTTCGGTGGCTTGAATTTCCACCGTCTGGCCTTTGCCTTGGGAAGCCACTAGCGTGCCGCGCACGGCCAGCGAGGCGCCCGTGGCCACGTCCTTCAGGTTTTCCTCGGGAAACCCTTCAGCGCCGGCCACAATCTGAAGGTTGTGGATGGTGGAGCCGTCGTTGAGGGCAATGAACTGCACGTATTTGTTGCCGCGGCGGGTGCGAACCCAGCCTTTGACGAGGACTTCGCGGTCGAGCTCCTGGCTCGACAGAAGTTGCTGCACGGTGGACCGTTTGAGGGACATAACTTGCGGGAGAACGGAGTGTAAGGGCGCAAAGGTAGCCCAGAACGGGTACCGCGAAATTTCATTTCGCGGTACTCGCGTCCGGCGGGTGCGCTGCCTCAACTTTTCAAGCGCAACCCTAGTAAAATTGACCGCCGACCCGGTCTTTCCGTATTTTCGTGCATTATGCAACGCCTCGACCTCAAACAACTCCTCTCGCAAAAGCTTAGCCCGCAGCAGATTCAGTTCATCAAGCTGCTGCAAATTCCTACGGCCGAGCTGGAAACCCGCATCAAAGAGGAAATGGAGGTGAACCCGGCCCTGGAAGAGGACGAACCCGACGAGCCCGAAGAACTGGACCGCGACGAGGACGGCGACGACTCGGACGACCCCGATGCCAGCCTCGACAACGACGAAAACACGCTGGACGAGGACTTCGAAGACCGCAGCAGCAACGACTCGGAAATGGCCGACGACATGCCCGAGCCCGAAATTCAGCCCAAAGACGAAGGACCCGTTGACTCCGAGACGGCCGCCGACAACACCGACCTCGACCTGAGCGACTACCTCAACGACGACGAGATAGCGGGCTACAAAATGCAGGGCGACGGCCCCGGCGAGGAAGAAGAGCGCGACACGCCGCTGGCCGACACCAGCGGCTCGCTGCTGGATTCGCTGCTCGACCAGCTGCATTTTGCCAGCCTGGACGAGCGCCAGGAGGCCATTGGCCAGCAGCTCATCGGCTCGATTGACGGCGACGGTTACATTCGGCGCGACCTTTCGGCCATTGCCAACGACCTGGCTTTCTCGCAAAACCTGGAGGTGACCGTGTCCGAGATTGAAGCCGTGCTGCGCGTGGTGCAAGGATTCGACCCGCCCGGCATTGGCGCGCGCGACCTGCCCGAGTGCCTGCTCCTGCAGCTGGAGCGCCGGCCCCAGGACGAAAACACGGTGAACGCCGAACGCATCCTCACCGAGACGTTTGAGGAGTTCAGCAAGAAGCACTACCCGCGCATTCAGCAGAAGCTGGACTTGGAAGACGACGAGCTGAAAGAAGCCATCAACGTCATTTTGAAGCTGAACCCCAAGCCCGGCGGCAGCGGCCCCAGCGGCCTGGGCAAGACGCAGTACTTGATGCCGGACTTCATTCTGACGAACGACAACGGCGTTTTCAACCTGACGCTGAACGCCCGCAACGCCCCCGAGCTGCGCGTGAGCCCGGCCTACACCGAGATGTTCCGGACCTACGACAAGGCCGCCAAGAAGGACCAGAAAATGAAGGAGGCCGTGACCTTCGTGAAGCAAAAGCTGGACTCGGCCAAGTGGTTTATCGACGCCATCCGGCAGCGCCAGAACACGCTGCTGCGCACCATGAACGCCATTGTGGAGCTGCAGCGCGACTTTTTTGCCGAGGGCGACGAAGGCAAGCTCCGGCCGATGATATTGAAAGACATCGCCCAGCGCATCGGCATGGACATTTCGACGGTGAGCCGCGTGGCCAACTCCAAGTCCATCCAGACGGAGTTCGGCATATATCCGCTGAAATACTTCTTCTCCGAAGGCATTGCCACTGATTCCGGTGAGGACGCCAGCAGCCGCGAGGTGAAAAGCATCCTCAAGGACCTCATCGGCAAGGAAAGCAAGGAGCGGCCCTTGAGCGACGACAAGCTGGAAAAAATGCTCAACGCCCGGGGCTACAACATTGCCCGGCGCACGGTGGCCAAGTACCGCGAGCAGCTGAACATTCCGGTGGCGCGGCTGCGCAAGGAACTCTGACGCCTATGGTCCAGGAAATAACGAGCGGGTAAAACCGACTGTCATCCTGAGCGCAGCGAAGAACCTTGTCAAGTTATAACGCTAGCCGTTCAGTGGGGAGAAGGTCCTTCGCTGCGCTCAGGATGACAAACGCCTTTGTCGTTCGTTGCTCATTGCTCACTCTTCATGCTTCATTAAGCGCGAGCGTTGGCGCATATTTACAGAGTGAAAACCGACGCTCTGCCCACCGACCCTGCCGAACTACAAGCCCTGCTGCTGGCCGAGCGTGCCCGCCGCGAGCACGCCGAAGCCGTTGCCAAGCGCTTGCAGTCCATCAGCCGAATCCCCGAACTCAACCCCAACCCCATTTTGCGGTTGGGGCCCGCCGGGGAACTGCTGTTGGCCAATCCGGCCGCGGCGCTGCTGGCGCAGGAGTTGCTCAGCACCGGCCCTTCGCGCGTGCGGCCGCAACTGATGCAAGCAACTGCCCAAGCCATGCGCACGGGCGAGGCCGCGCAACGCGAGCTGGTTGCCGAGGGCCAGCACTACCTGCTCTTCACGGTGCCGGTGCTGGAGGAGGGCTACGCCATGCTCTACCTCACCGACGTGACGGCCCAACGCCAGGCCGAACAGGAAACCCAAGCCCAACGCGAGTTCTACGAAACCATACTGGCGCACTTGCCGGCCGTGGTAACCGTGCTCGACCCCGACCAGCGCTACCGCTACGTCAACCCCTACGCCGAGCCCGATGCGGCCAAGCGCCGGGCCCGCGTGGGCCTCACTTTTGCCGACCACGCCAAGGCCATTGGCTTGCCCGAAGCCTTGGCGGTGCGGCGCCGGCGCTTGTTCGAGCGCGCCGTGAACACCCGCGAGCTGGTGAGCTGGGAGGAGCGCTGGCCGGATGCGGACGGCCAGGTTCGCTTGTACTGGCAGTGCTATTACCAGCCGGTGTTTGCGCCCGACGGCGACTTGCGCGAGGTGATGTGCTACGGCCTCGACATCACAATCCGGCGGCAGGCCGAAGAACGCATCCGGCAAAGCGAAGCCCAAGTGCTGGCGCAGCAAACGTTTACCAACCTGGTGCTCGACCTCAACCCAAACCTGATTTGGGTGCGCGACGCGCAGGGGAAAACCGTGTTCGAAAACGCCGAGATGAAGGCCGCCCGCGAATTGATTCGGGAGCTGGCCGGCAGCACGTCCATGGAAGCCGGCATGAGCAAGGAGGAAATCATGACTTCGGCCGAAGCCGACCAAGAGGTTCTGCGCACCGGCCGGCCGCTCACCATTCAAACGTCGGTGAAGCTGGGCAACGGCGAAGTGTGCTGGTACCAAACCGTGCGCTGCCCGCTGGTGCTGGCCGACGGCACCGCGCAAGTGCTGGGCGTGAGCACGGACATCACGGCCCTCAAAGAAGCCCAACACGCCGCCGAAGCCGCCGCCACGGCCCGCGAGAACTTCCTGGCCAACATGAGCCACGAAATCCGCACGCCCCTCAACGGCGTGCTGGGCATGACCAGCCTGCTCGCCAAAACCGGCCTCAACGACCAGCAGCGCAACTACACGGCCGTCATTCAGCACTCGGGGCGCCACCTGCTGAACGTGGTGAACGACGTGCTGGACATGGCCAAAATCACCTCCGGCAAGCTGGACCTGGAGAAGGCCGCCTTCAACCTCTGCGACTCGATGGGGGCCGCCGCCCAACCCTTGGTCATTCAGGCCCGGGAAAAGGGCATTCGGGTGGTGGGCACGCTGTTGCGCAACTCCTGCCCCCACCCCTGGGTGCTCGGCGACTCGTACCGCTTAAACCAGATTTTGATTAACCTGCTCTCGAACGCCATCAAGTTTACCCCAACCGGCGGCACCGTGACGGTGGGCGGCTACTACGTGAGCGAAACCGAGGACACGCTCACCACCGAATTTCGGGTGACGGACACCGGCGTGGGCATTGCGGCCGACAAGCTGGAAACCATTTTTCAGGAGTTCACCCAGGCCTACGCCGACACCACCCGGCAGTTTGGCGGCACCGGCCTGGGCCTGAGCATCAGCCGGGCCCTGGTGACCCAGATGGGCGGCAAGCTCACCGTGCAAAGCGAATCGGGCAAGGGCAGTTCGTTTTCCTTCGTCACCACGCTGCCCAAGGCCAGCGCCGAGGCCCGGCAAGCCGCCCTGGCGCCCTTGGCTCCGGTGGAGGAAGCGGCCGTGCGCGGTGCTCGCGTGCTGCTGGTGGAAGACAACGCCGTGAACCGCGAAGTGGCCCAGCTGCTGCTGGAAGGCCACGGCGTGGTGGTAGACGGCGCGGCCAGTGGTTTCGAAGCCCTCGACCTGTTTGAGCTGCACCGCTACGACGTGGTGCTAATGGACATCCAGATGCCGGGCATGAACGGCTTGGAAGCCACCGCCCGCATCCGCGCGCACGCCGACGCGCGCCGGGCCGCCACGCCCATCATGGCGCTCACCGCCAACGCTTTCCGCGCCGATGCCGAGAAATACGCCGCCGCCGGCATGAACGATACCCTGCCAAAGCCCTTCGACGAGGCCGAGCTGCTCAGCAAGCTGGCTTCGTTGATAGCCGGCGTGGACGGCCCCTTGGTGGATGTGAGCGCAGCGGCTACCGCAGTCACGAAATCCTTTCCCGAAGAGCCGCCCCGCGAAACCCCTGGCTTAACCACTTCCCCCAGTTTATCCGGTGCGCCTCCGCTATTCGACCTGGCGCTGCTGCACCAAACGGCCCACGGCAGCACCGTTTTCATGAACCGCATCCTGACCTCCTTCCACGCCAACACCCCCGGCAGCATAGCCGACTTGCGCGCCGCCCGGGCCGCAGCCGACTGGACCAGTGTGGCCGCCGTGGCGCATAAGCTGCGCCCTTCGCTGCGGCTGGTGGGCGCCGCGGGGGTGGCCCCCTACCTGGAAACAGCCGAGGCCGACTCGGCTACCGACCAGGAGCGGCAAGACGCCGCCGATGGGCTGGTGGCCGGGTTGGAGGAACTGCTGGCAGTGTTGCCCAAGGAGCTGTCGGCGTGAGTAAGGCGGGGCGAAAGAAGCTACTCCCACGGGTATTCACCGCTCCCAAGCGCAATGCGGCCGTTATTTTGAAGGAAGGCAGCCGGCGGCACATGTCCCAATTACTGTTCGGCGCCTAGTGGCCCGCCAAACATAAAATTCCCGCGAATGGGACTTGCCAAAAAGCAGCATAAAGTTGCGCTCTGCTTTGGTTTCAACACGCCGAAAAACAGTAACTGCCACGTGTGTACCGCCAGCAAATCACTTCTTCGCCACACGGAAATGTAAGGGTGGGGCGTTGCTGGGAGTGGCCTAGAAAATAGTTTTTGCT
>DASVTG010000291.1:0-11859 GCA_036387695.1 Hymenobacter sp.
AGCCCCACCGGCCATGGGTTTCGAGCAATTTTCTTTTTTGTCTTTCTTCTTGTCTTTGTCGTGGCCGTCGTGGGCGAAGGCGGTGGTGCCGGCAAAGGCAAAAAGGACGAGAGCAAGCAGGGTATTTTTCATAAAAAATGAAGTGAGATAAGAAGAAACAAAAGATAAAAACATGCGGTTTTCAGCCTCTAAGATACGCACCGGTCGGCCTTGGTCCTATGCCGCTCCGTAGCTGGGTTCGTTTCTCTTTTTTGCTCACCAATTGCTGCCCGCCCGGCGCCTGCTTCGGCGGAAACCGGCGCCGGTGGCCACCCGATGTCTCTTCGCCGTTACGCCCACATCACCCTGCTCGTGCTGGGCCTGCTCACCGTGTTGAGCGGGTATTTTGTAGCCCAGCTGCGGTTCAACTACAACTTCAACGACTTTTACCCCGCCGGCGACCCCGACCTGGACTACTACCAGGGCTACACCCAACGCTTCGGCAACGACAATGACTACCTGCTGCTGGGCCTGGAAGCCCCCGCCGGAAAAACCGCGTTCGACCCCGCGTTTCTCGCCCAGGTTGACATCCTTACCAAACTCGCTCGCCGCCAGCGCCACGTGCTGAGCGTGACCTCGCCCACCACCCTGGCCAACCCCGTGGTAGAAGGCCTTGGCGTATTCAACATCCCCTACATCCACCCCGGGAACTATGCCGCCGAGCCCTATCGCCGCGCCGACGACTCCACTCTGATTTACCGCACGCCCGGACTGGTGGGCAACGTGTTCAGCCCCGACGCCCGCGCGGTGGCGCTGGTGCTCCAGCTCACCCCGGACCTCGAAAAACCGCCCGGCGACTCCCTGTTCGCCGCCCTCCGCGGGGGCTTAGCCCGCCTGAACATACCCGAGGCGCGGGTGCATTTCGCGGGCCGCATCGTGGCGCAGTCCGTGTTTGTGGACCGCCTGAAATGGGAGCTGGTGGTGTTCATGTCGCTGTCGGTGCTGCTGGTCACGGGCTTGCTGTGGCTCACCTTCCGGACGTGGTGGGGCGTGGTGCTGCCGCTGATTGTGGTGCTGGGCGCCATTCTGTGGGGGCTGGGAATCATGTCGGCGTTTGGCGTCACCATCGATTTGATGACGGCCCTGCTCCCGCTCATGCTCTTTGTGGTGGGCATGTCCGACACCATTCACATCATCAGCCGCTACGTGAGCGAGTTGGGCTACGGCGCCAGCAAACGCGACGCCCTGCGCGTCACCATCAAGGAGTCGGGGTTTGGGTCGGGGCTGTCGGCGCTCACCACCAGCCTGGGCTTTTTCACGCTGATGACGAGCACCATCCGGCCCATTCACAACTTCGGACTGTTCACGGGCGTGGCCGTCATCCTGGCGTTTGTGCTCAGCTTCACGCTGTTGCCGGCCATGCTGGTGCTGCTGGGCAAGCCGCAGCTCCGGGAGCCGCGCCGCCAGGGCCACAGCTGGGACGGCGTGCTAGGGCGCCTGTTTCGAACGGTGCTGCTGCGTCGCCGGCTCATTTTCACGGTGAGCGGGCTGGTGCTGGCCGCCGCCATTGGCCTGAGCACAAGGGTTCGCATCAATTCTTCGCTGCTCGACGATTTATCCAAAAGCGACCCCGTGCGCCAGGATTTTGCCTTTTTCGACCGGCAGTTTGCTGGCGTGCGGCCGTTTGAGCTGGAGTTGAAGCCGGCGCGCGGCCGCGACATCTACGACCTGGCCGTGCTGCGCGAAACGGAGCGCATCGAAGGATATTTGCAAGGCACCTACGGCCTGCGCTTCGCGGCCTCGCCGGTGACGTTGGTGAAGTCGGTGCGCAAGGCCCTGAACGGCGGCGGGCTGGCCGAATACCGCCTGCCCACCGACACCGTGGAGCTGGCCCGGCTGCGCAGCAAGCTCCGCCTGTTTCGCAAAAAGCCCGAATTCGGCGCCCTGGCCTTGCCCGATGGCTCGGCCGGGCGCCTCACCGGCCGCATGGCCGACGTGGGCAGCATTCGCGCCGACGCACTAAACGCGGCGTTGCGCCGCCACCTGCGCGCCACCGTCGACAGCACCGTGCTGACCACCCGCCTCACGGGCTCGTCCAATCTCATCGACAAAAACAACGAAAACCTGACCCTGAACATGATACAGGGCATGGCCATCGACGTGCTGATGGTCACGCTCATCGTGCTGGCCTTGTTCAAATCGGTGCGCATGACCATTGTGGTGCTCATCCCCAATCTGCTGCCCATCGTCATTGTGGCCGGCGTAATGGGCCTCGCCGGGGTGAGCATGAAGGTGAGCACCAGCATCATTTTCACCATCGCCTTCGGCATCGCGGTCGACGACACCATTCACTTCATCAGCAAGTTGCGCCTCACGCTGGGCAAGGAACCGGACATTTTCAAGGCCGTGCGGCGCACGTATTTGCTGGCGGGCAAGGCCGTCATCACCACTTCCCTCATCCTGGTGGGCGGATTCTCGACGCTGTTGTTCTCCAAATTCGACGGCACCTTTTACGTGGGCCTGCTCATTGGCCTCACGCTGCTGTTCGGCGTCGTGGCCGAGCTGACGCTGCTGCCGCTGCTGATACTTTATTTCTACAAGCGCCCGAAGGCCCCAGTGCTTCAAAGAAATGGCTCGTTGGTTGAAAACCAGACCCAGAGCGGTTTGGGGGTCAGTGGGCAGTAGCGTGACCGTGCCTGGCGCTGTTTTCTTGGCACAAAACCGCTGTAGCTGCTGGCTCACTGCCTCATCGTTCCGCGTTATGAGAAGAGAGGCTTCCGGGGTTGATGCGTCTTTTAGTGGAAGCGAGCTGTTTTCAGGAGCCAAGAGGTTTCTGGAACAAGTTGTTGCCCCTTCGTGTCCCGCTAGTCCTGTGCTGGCAGCGCGCAAGCCTTGCTGCCTCCGTAAGCAAGTGTTGACTTAATTTTACGCAAAACCCATTTCATGAAAAATCATTCTTCCGCTTTTACGGCGTTCCGTTTATTTCTTTTGCTGTTGCTCGGCTCGGCTGGCTGGCTGATGACGGCCTGCAAGGATGAAGAGAAAGTAGTCGCAAAGGATTACTCCGGCATTGACGACCAAATCATCCAGAAATTCATCGCCGACAGCGCCATCACCACCGCGCAAAAGCAGCCATCGGGGTTGTACTACGTGCCCTTGCGGACCAACCCCGCCGCCGTTCGGGCCACCGCCGGAAAGACGGTGTACGTCAAGTACGTCGGCAGATTCATGGACAACCGCGTGTTCGACTCATCGGGTAGCGCAGCTTCCCCTTTTGTATTGAGTCGCGGGCAGATTATCGACGGGTGGGTAGAAGGCATCGCGCTCATGCACAAAGGAGACAAAGCCAAACTCCTGATTCCTTCCGCCCTCGCGTATGGCGCTAGTGGCAGAGGCCCGATTCCTCCCTACACCGTCATCCGCTTCGATGTGGAGCTGGTCGATGTTCTGTAAAGTAGCTAACACCTCGTTTTCGTGGTCACGAAGCTGGCAAAGCCGCCGGGTTCGTGACCATTTTTATTTTCCGTCTTACCGAAGCTTGGACGTGATGGCGCCACCTCAACGGCGCTCCGTTCCATCACCTTCAGCCGTGGGAGAAAATGGCTTTGCCTTGCCCTACATTGGAGCCCGGCGCCGTTTTTTGCAACTGCGCTGCTTGAAAAAATTCTCTTGACCATGTTTCGCAACTACGCTTTTATCCTGCTGCTGCCCGTGGCAGTGGCCTGCACCCGCCAGCCCACCACTGCCCCCGGCGCTGCGCAAGCCACGGAGGCGTATTTCCCCGCGCCGGGCAATGCCTGGAAACACCAAGCTCCGGCCCAAGCCGGCTTCGACGCCGTGCGCCTTGATTCCGCAGTGGCTTTTGCCAAACGGCAGGAAACCAGGCAAATGACGCCCACCTTCTCCACGCAGGAGGAAATATTTGGCAAGCTGCTGGGGCCCATGCCCGCCAGCCGAGCCGCCACCAACGGCCTCGTGCTGCGCCACGGCTACATCGTGGCGGAATGGGGCGACACCCAACGGCCCGACCCGACCTACAGCGCCGCCAAAAGCTTTCTATCCACCATCCTGGGCATTTCCATCGACCGCGGCCTCATCCAGGACATTCACGACCCGGTGGCCAATTACATCAAGGACGGCGGCTACGATTCCGAGCACAACCGCCTCATAACGTGGGAGCACCACGCCCGCCAAACCAGCGAGTGGGAAGGCGAGCTCTGGGGCAAAAACGCGGACTTCGTGGGCCGCGAGGCTTTCGGCAAAGGCGAACGCAAGCCCCGCGCTTTGCAAGCGCCCGGCACTTACTACGAGTACAACGACGTGCGCATCAATCGGCTGGCGTTGTCGCTGCTGCGGGTGTGGCGGCAACCGCTGCCGCAAGTGCTGAAGCAGGAAGTAATGGACCCCATCGGAGCCTCTGCTTCCTGGCAGTGGGTGCCCTACCCCAACGCCGTGGCCACGGTGGAAGGCAAGGTCCTGCCCTCCGTCAGCGGCGGCACGCGCTGGGGCGGTGGGCTGCTCATCAACGCGCGCGACGAAGCCCGGTTTGGCTACCTCATGCTGCGGCAGGGGCGCTGGGGGCGGCGCCAGATTGTGTCGCCCGGTTGGGTCAAGCAAGCCACCACTCGCGGCCCCGTCGGGCCGGACTACGGCTACCTTTGGTGGCTCAACACCGAGCAAAAGGCCTGGCCCGATGCCCCGGCTACGAGCTACGCCGCCCTGGGCGCGGGCCAGAACACCATCTGGGTCGACCCCGAACACGACGTGGTGATAGTGTGGCGCTGGCACGACGGCAACCCGAATGAGCTAATAAAACGCGTACTAGCAGCGTTGAAATAACCCGTTTTGCCCGCGGGCACCCCGACAACTGGCGTGCAACTTATTTACAAAACCACAGGTCATCTCAGCACAGGTACTCTTTTTCAACTTGACTCGAATCTATTTTTTATAACAACCACCCATGACCATCCCTTTTCAACAGCCAGTTTACCGTTTTTTCTTCCTGGCTGCTTTGGTAGCAGCTTCGCTTTTCACCGCTTCCTGCAGCAAAGACGCCCCCGAAGTCAAAGACTACAGTGGCATTGATGACGACATCATCAAAAAATACCTGGCCGACAACAACATCACCACCGCGGTGAAGCAGCCTTCCGGGTTTTACTTTCTGCCCATCTCCAAAAACCCCAACGGCGCGAAAGTTGCCGTGGGCTCCTACGCGTCGGTGCTGTACACGGGGCGCTTGCTGGACGCCGCCGGCACGGTGTTCGATGCTTCTTCCCGGCACAACAACCTACCCGTCACGTTCGTGGTAGGGGCCAACCAGCTGATTCCGGGCTTTGAGGCCGGCATTGCGCTGATGAACATCGGCGACAAGGCCGAGCTGCTCATTCCTTCGGCCCTGGCCTACGGGCCGGCCAGCAACGGGACCATCCCCGCCAACGCCGTGCTGCGCTTTGAAGTGGAAGTGGTCGACTACAAAGCGGTGGACGAGGCCATAATCACGAAGTATCTGGCTGATAAAAGCATCACCACCGCGCAGAAACAGCTTTCCGGGGTGTATTTCCTGCCCGTCACGACGGACCCTGCTGGCGTGCGCCCCGCGGCGGGCAACACCGTTTCGGTGCTCTACACCGGCCGGCTACTGGACGCCGCGGGCACCATTTTCGACGCTTCTTCCCGGCAGGGCAACACCCCCTTGAAATTTGTCATTGGCGGCAACCAGGTCATCCCGGGGTTTGAGGAAGGCGTCAAGCTCATGCACAAAGGCGACAAGGCCGAAGTGCTCATTCCTTCCGCGCAAGCCTACGGACCCAGGGGCGCTGGCAACGGCGCCATTGCCCCCAACACGGTCCTTCGTTTTGAATTGGAGCTGGTGGACGTAAAGTAGGCTTCGCGCGGATTCAATGGCGGTGTACGCCGGCCGGTCCGACACCCCAGGCGCCCGGCCGGTTCTGGTTCTGACGCTGGATGCGGTCAGTGCGGGCGACGGGCCCGGTCAGACGCCTGGGGCATCGGACCGGGCCTGTCCACGAATTTTGAAACCGCTTATGCGCAGCGCAGGCTACCGAACGCGGGCCAAGAGCGCCGCGTGGTGGGGCGCCCGTGCCAAAATCAGCTCGTTGCCGAGCAGCACCAGCTGCTGCCGCGCCCGCGTGAGGGCCACGTTCAGCTTGCGGTCGACTTGCCCGGTTTCGTCGGGCGACACCATGAGTTCGAGCTGGTGTTCGTGGTGGCAGCAGAAGCTGACGATGATGACTTCGCGCTGGCTTCCTTGGTAGCGTTCCACGGTGTCTACGCTCACTTGCGCCAGCCCGGGCAGGGCCAGTTCGACGGCGAGCTGCGCGAGCCGGGCCCGGATGCGGGCCGCCTGGTTGCGGTAGCTGGCAATGATGCCGAGCGAGCTTTCGGGGTTGAAAGCCGGGCCGTAGCCCTGGGCCACGAACGCGGCGGCTTGGGCCGCCAGTTCGGCTTCCTGCGCCGATTCTTTCATGGATAAGTCCTCGGGCACCCGGCGCGTGGGCACAAAAACCACCCGCTGGGCTCGAAGCGCCGAGGTGAAGTCATCGGTTGCGGCGGGCCAGGCACTGCGGTCGAGCGGGGCCGCTTGCCAGGGCTGGGGGCAGCGCAATTGGTTTTCGTAGAAATCCTCGTTTACCAACGCGGCCAGGTCCTGGTGCATGCGGTACTGGTCGGCCAGCGTGCCGTGGGCGTGGGGCCAGCGGGTTTCGGCGCGGCGGAAGAGGCGCTCGAAATACGAGTTGCGCAGGTTGGTGAGGCCCAGCTCGGCGCGCAGCAATTCGGCACATTCCGGGGCCACGGCGCTGATTTCGGGCTCCTGGGCCACCACGGCGGGCAGCTGGCGGTGGTCGCCGATGAGGATGAACTTGGGCACTTTGGCCAGCAGCGAGAGCATGGGCGCTTCCAGCACCTGGCTGGCCTCGTCGACCACAGCCACATCGAACTCCTTGAGCATGAACAGCTCGGGCTTGCCGAGCAAGCTGGCCACCGTGCCCACGTAGAACGGGCAAGTGGTGAGGCGGCCGCGCACCATCTGGCGACTGGTGCAGTCGCGCAGCATGTTGTCGAGCAAGTACGGCCGGTACACCGGGGCAGTGCCCAGGCGCGACCCCACCCGGATGAACGGCAAGCCGGCTTGCACCAGCTGCTCGCAGATTTCGTCCACGGCGCGGTTGGTGTACGCCGCCAGCAGCACCTGCTTGTCTTGTTTATACAGATTGACCGCCAGCTCGCGCAGCACGGCGCGGGTTTTGCCGGTGCCGGGAGGGCCGCACAGCACAAACCAGTCGGGCGCGGCCAAGGCCCGTGCTACCACTTCAGGGGCCGAAGTGGCCGGCGCGGCGGCCGCGTTCCAGTCTTCGGGCTGGCGCGGACCGGTGCGGGCGAGCAGGCGTTGGCGCCGGTCGGCCGTCAGGCACAAGAAGGAAGACAAGCCGGCCCACTCCCGCCGAAAAGTGTCGTAGGTGTCGGGCTCCAGCGCCCAATGCGTATGCCCTTGCAAGTAGCGCGGCGCCATGCGGCGGTTGCGCACGCTCAGCACGACCTGGCCGTTGGCGCCCAGGTCCTCGGCCAGCACCACTTTCACCACCTGCGCATCGAGTACGCTGAGTGAAGGAGTGAAGGGGTGAAGGGGTGAATGGCCGTTGGCGTCAGCGCTTTCGGGGTCGGAAATGGTTCTGGCTTTGCGACGCGGGTAGAGGATGAGCGTGTCGCCGGCCCGGAAATTCACTTCCCGGCCATCGGCCGGGCGCTGAAATACCAGGTGCGGGCCCAAGCCGTCGCGGGCATCGTCGTCGGCGTTGCTGTGGTCTTCGAGCAAGGCCAAATCATCGAGCAGGCTGAAATTCTGGTGCTTGCGGGCCTGGGGCAGCAGCCACAGGCCGGCTTGCCCGCCGGCATCGCCGGGGCGGGCTTCGTCGCCGAGCAGCGTCAGGCGCATTTCGCGGGCCGTGAAGCGGGCCAGCTCCAGGCAGTAGGCGCGCTCCACGGGGTCGGCCGCGGCCCAGGCATTGGCCACTTTTTCGGCTTTGGCTTTGCCGAAAGACGGCAGCGCCGTCAGGTCGGGGTGCAGCACGGGAGCCAGCAGGTGGGCGGTTTGGCGCGGGCCGGTGGCGCGGGCCAGCTGCAGCTCGGTGCCCACCAGCTGGTTGCGCGCCATCAGCAGGCGGTCAATCAGGTCCTGGTCTTGGTCGACGCGGCGCACGGCGGCCTGCCCCATCGCCGCGTTGGAATACAGAATGCTGGTGCGGCCCCGGCCCGCGGTTTCGCCATCGGCCCCAAACACCGACTCCAGCAGCAAGCGGTAAAGCTGGGCCTGGGCGGCGTGGTTGCTCCAGGGCTCGGCGTGCGGCACTTTCGTGGAGCTTTTGAGCTCGACCAAATCGTAGCCGGTGGGGCTTTCGTGGAGCAGGTCGAGGCGGCCCTGCAAGCCGTAGGTGGCGGAGAGGAAGGTGGGTTCGAGAAAGCAGTCGGCCAGCCGCAGGGGGTCCTGCTGGTAGCCGGTGCGGCTTTGGGCCACAAAGCCCTGGGCGCGGGTGTCGCGCAGGGTGCGGTGGTGGCGGCGCAGGTCGTTGAGCAATTCCGGCACGCCGGTGCGGGTTTGAAATTCGGGCAGCGTGCTCAGGGACAGCGGCGCGGCGCGGAACAAGCGCTTGCGCAGGAACAGCTCCAGGTTGAATTCTGCCTCGCCTTTGTCAGTCGCCGCTGGTTCAGCCAGCAGGGGGTCATTCGGCTCCATTTCGCCAGCGGGCGCCAATACCGGCCGGGCAGTGGCGTTTTGCCCGGCTTTTTCGGCCACCCGGGCCGCGTGGCTTACTTCCTCGTCCAGCAGCAGGTTCACCAGGTTTCCCACCACCAGGGGCCGCGAGATTTCGTCCGGCAAAAACGCGTTCAGCAGCGCCCATTCCGGGATGGTGGCGCTGGCCTGGGCGCATTCGGCCACGGTGGTCACGCTCACCAGGTAGTCGGGCTCCAGCACCACGCGGCGGGCGCGCACGGTGCCGTCGGGCAGCAGCACCGCCCCAATCAGGTGCAGCGTGGGGTGCAAAGCGGCTGCCAATTGCAGCACGTTTTCGTAAGCTGCCGGCAGCACCAACCGGAAAGGCCCACTGGGCCGCCCGTCGGCGGCAGCGGCCATTTCCACCGTCAGCTCGCCCGTGGCCAAGTCGGCGTGCAGCACATTCACCCGCCAAGCCGCCCCGCCCGAACCAACGGCGGAAACGGTTACCGCTTGCGGCGATGCCAGTGCCGTGGCCGCTGCCACGGCCGGAGTGGGCAGGGCAGGCCCCGCATAAGCTTCGCCGGTGAGGTGCAGCAGCAGCGCGGCCACCGCCGCGAAGCCGCTGGCCGCTTCGGCGCCCGTGCCGGCGTAGCTTTCGTGCACCACCAAGTTGGCCGTGAGGCGCAGGGCTTGCAGCTTTTCACGCAAGGCCGTGGGCAGCTCTTGCGCATACGCCACCTGGCCAATGGCTTGGTTCAGGTCGATGAAAGGCGCGGCGCGCTGCTTGCAGTCGTCGCGCAGCACGGCTTCCAGAATCTTGCGAAGCTTGGGCAGCTGGTCGGCCGGTGCGGCGGCGGGGTCGGCGGCAAGCGCAGCGAGGCGAACGTAGTGAGGCGAGGGCATTGGAGGCAGAAAAGCAGCGGCAGGACCTGTAAAAGTAACGGCTTTGCGCTCATCCGCGCACCCGTTGCTTTGCGCTACCGGGCGCCGGTGAACCCTTGCGGCGCCAATAATTTGCCGCCGCGGTACATGTTGATGTAGAGCGTCACGGGCGTGGCCTTGCCGGTCCACGTCACGGAGTACACGTCGAGCAGGGCCGTGTTGTCGACCACGCCGCGGCGCGTTTTGAAGGGGCAGCAGCTGGCTTGGCGCTCGAAGGCAACGGCTTGGCCCTGCGGCCCTTTCAGCGCGTTGAGGTAACGAAGCTGGTTGCGCACGCCAGCCGTGCGGCTGCCGCCCACGCGCACGGGATTTTTGGCGGTGTAGCCGTAGGTCTCGTCTGCGCTTACTTCGCGCACCACAAAGGGCAGCACGGTGGTGCTTGCGTTTTCGGTAGCCGAAGCGGGCATTGGCGCCGTACCGTACAAAGTTGGAGCTTTGCGGCTGCTGCCGCACCCGGCCGCAAGCAGCCCAACAACTCCCAGCAGGAGCCACGTATTTTGTCTCATGACCAGCAATAATTTCTAATGAGTGCCTCCCCGTTCCCTTCCCTTTTGCTGCCGCAAAGAACGCAGCCGCGCGTTAAACTCAACTTTATTCACGCCCTGGCCCTCGTTGTGGCGCTGTTATTGGCGCCGGGAACCGCTCGGGCGCAGCTCGATTCGTTGGCGCCCGACAGCCCCCTGCCCCGCCTGCTGCGGGAACGCGGCGTGCTCACGCGCCGCTACGCTGCGGCCAACGCCCAGCGCCACAGCCTGTTCGGCAACAAGCCTTCCAAAAAGGACCTGGAGGAAGTGGTAAACGCGTTGCAGGGCATTGTGGACAAAGACCAGCTCATCGTGGACGAGCTCAACCAGATGGCGCGCAAAGCCCAAACCACCTCCGTGCGCCTGGCCGCCACCACCACCCACCTCGAAAGCACCGGCCGCGACGACCGCAACCTCACCGCGCAGCGCCTCACCGAACTGCAGAACGAAACGGAAAACCTGCGCCAGCGCGAGAAACAGCAAGTGGCCAAGCACCGCGACCTGGAAGCCGAGCTGGCCGAAGCCAAGCAAGGGCATTTCGTGCGCGACGCCCTGATTGCCGTGCTGGCGGTGCTCAGCGTGGGGCTGGTGGTGGCCCTGAGCCGGCGCAAGTAGCCGTACTTTGTCCTCATGGAATCCACTTTTCCCTTTCAAATAGCGCCGCTGCCCGCCCCGGCGCCCCCCGAGCGCCAGCTGGCCATTTTTGCCGACGTGGGCGGGCTGGAGGAGTATTACGTCCTCTTCCAAAACTTCGGCTTCGGCGGAACGGCGGCCTCGTGGGTGGAGCACATCGAGACCATCATCGAAGAGCACCAGCCGGAGCTTCTGGAGGAACTGGAGTTTGAAGAAGGCGGGCACACGTTTGTGGCCTATGCGCCCAACCAAGCCGTTGCGGAGCAATTTTTGGCCCGCGTGCTGCCTTTTTTTGGCACCTTGCCGCGCTTGCAGAAATACCTGAGCCAAGCCGACCCGGAGGATTTTTTTGCCTGAGTTCGGTGGCTTGAAACAGTTCTCCGTTTTGTGTACCGAGTTAAAAGTTGAGAGTTAAAAGTTAAAACACAAACAGCCTGGTTTTTCACTTTTAACTCTCAACTTTTAACTTCTTTTAAAACGCACACTGCCCCGGAAACTGCTCTAAACTAAAGAATGACTACAGGGAATGCTGTGGCTTGCGAGGGCTGCTGTTTTTAGTGGACAGGGGTGAAATGGGAATAGCTCATCGGTCGCTACTTTGTGCCGCTTTCTGACCTCCTACCCCGCTCGGCTGCATGATTTCTTATGTCGGAAGACCAAGCCAAGGCCTTCGTGACCGATGCCGGCACCTTGCAGCGCGGGCAACAACTCGCCCAGCCCGCCAAATGGGCCAATCTGGGCCGTACCGCCACCGCGGCCTGGGGCGACTGCGCCGGCAGCAGCTCCAAACCCTACTGGCAGGCCCTGAAGGAAATCGTGTTGTGCGTGGACCAAAGCGGCTCCATGGCGGCGTCGGTGGTGTACGCGGGCGTGTTTGGCGCGGTGCTGGCCTCGCTGGCCGCCGTGAAAACGCACATGGTGGTTTTCGACACCGCCGTGGTCAACCTGCGCGAGAACCTGCGCGCCCCCGTGGACCTGCTCTTCGGCGTGCAGCTGGGCGGCGGCACCGACATCAACCTGGCCCTGGGCTACTGCCAGCAGCTTATT
>DASVTG010000292.1:0-1654 GCA_036387695.1 Hymenobacter sp.
TCGTGTTTTCGTTCTGGGCCCCCACAGGCCGCGTGGGCCGGCCCATTTGCAGGAACACGTTCTGGTCGTCGGCGTACACCGTGAAGGGCGACTCCTTGGTTTCCACCACCACCCAGTACAGGTCGGCGTGGTAGCCCTTGAACTCCGGGTACTGCCAGGCTTCCCCCGTGATGGCGTTGTTGTAGTCTTTGTGCCACACGCCGAACGGCTGGCCCTTCATCCGGTTTTTCCACACCCGGTAGGGGCCGCGGCCCAGCCATTTCATGCCCGTAATCTTCTCCTCGGGGTAGGTGAAGGTGAGGCCCATGAAGTCGGCGTCGCCCTTCTGCGAGTACTGGTATTCCAGCCGGGCGGGCTGGCCCGGCGCCAGCGTCCACTTCACGTTCAGGTAACCGTTGCCTTCGTAGTTGGCTTCCACCACGTGCGCGGTGCCCGCGGCGGCGTGCCCGAAGCTCTTCAAGGTCTGCTTCTGACCCGCCAGCACCGGCCCGCCGGCCAGCGAAATGTTGCCTTTGGCATTGGTCACTTTGGCCAGGTAGCCGGTGGCCTTGTCGAAAGAATACCGAATGCCGCCGGCGCTTACCACCAAACCATTGCCTTCTTCCGTGGCCTGGACCGCCGCTGTGGCCGCTGCTGAGGGCTTGGCCACACGCTGCGGGTAGGCAATGGGCAGCGTCCAGGTAAAGACTTCGCGCTTGTCGGGGCCGTAGGCCGTCAGGGCCAGGGCGTCGCTTTGGTGCCAGGTGGCGGGCAGCTTCAGGGCGAGCAGGCCCTTTTGGCCGGGGGCCAGCGCCAAGGGCTCGCCGGCACCGGCCGCGTCGGTGGCGGGGGCGGTGGTGTTGGCGGCGGGGGCCGGAAACGTCAGCAGCTTCCAGCGGAAAGTGCACTGGCTGAGGTTGGTGAAGTCGTAGCGGTTTTCCACCTCCAGGCGGCCGTTGAAGCCGGGGGCGAGGAACTTCTGGCTCAGCACCACCGGCGACCACAGCTCCTTGATGGTGAAGAAGCTGCCTTCCTTCTCGCGGTGCGGGCCCAGAATGCCGTCCGGGGCGGCGTTGCCGGCCGCGTCCAGCCGGCCGTTTTGGTCGGTGCGGGCCGCCGCCTCGTCGTGGAACGCCCACAGGAAGCCCCCGCCCAGGTACGGGTGGCGGCGCATCTCGTTCCAGAAGTCTTCCAGCCCGGCGCCGTGCCCGCCGTCGTACAGCCCGTGCATGAATTCGGTGGGCATGAACACCTCCTTGCCGTAGAGCACGGAATTGGTGATGTAGTTGAAGTCGGGATAGTGCTTGGTGTCGGTGCCGTTGAATCGCTCCCAGGGGTGCAGCACGGGCCTTTTTTGCGGGTCATACAGGGCGTAGTCCCCGTCGAGGGCGCGGTTGAAGCCGCCTTCGTTGCCGTTGTTCCAGAAAATGATGCTCGGGTGGTTCACGTCGCGCACCACCAGCTCGCGCACCAGCTTGCGGCCCACCAGGGTGTCGTAGGCGGCCTGCCAGCCGGTCAGCTCGTCCAGCACAAACAAGCCCAGCGAGTCGCACACGTCGAGGAAGTGCGCGTCGGGTGGGTAGTGCGACATGCGCACGGCGTTCATGTTCATCTCCTTCATCAGCTTCACGTCGAGCAGGCTGATTTTCTTGCTCAGCGCGCGGCCCGTCTCCGG
>DASVTG010000293.1:0-1553 GCA_036387695.1 Hymenobacter sp.
AACGATAAGGCGTTTCCACGGTGTATAAGACCGGCACCGTCAAAAAGCTGGCAATGACCTGCCCGTCGCGGCGCCCGGGCACAAACTGGCCCTTGAGCTGGGCCACGGCCCGCAGCGCGGCCGCGTTGAGGTAGCCCGCCGTGGAGCGCACCACGCGGGCGTCGGTGATGCGGCCGTCCGGCGCCAGGGCCAGCTCCACGTCTACCCGGCGCTGGCCGCCCTGCAGCAGGCTTTGCATGCCGTAGGCTTCCCGGCGCACAACGGTTAGCTCCTCGGGCGTGAGGCGCAGCGCCTTCTGCAACTCCTTCAGCAGCTGGGCTTCGCCCCCGGGGTAGAGCGGGAGTTGCTCATACACGAAGTACGGCACCGGTTCGCCGCCGGGGCCGTAGCACTTGCCGATGCCGCAGTGGCCGTTTTGGTAGCGCTCCTGGCGCTTCAGCACGCCGTTTGGATAGTAGGTCAGCAGGTCGCCCTGGCGCATGCCGTTCAGGTACTCCTCCTTGGTGCACATGCGCCCGTCTTCGTACCACGTGGTGAGGGTGCCGTGCATGGTGCGGCGGTACACGTTGCTATACGGCACGTACTGGCGCAGCTTGCCCGACGGATAATACACCCGCGTCACCCCGCTCAGGCTGTCGCGAAAGGTGGTTTCGGCACAAAAAGCCGTCGAGTCGTTGGGGCTGGCCGGCTGAAAATCTGTCGTAAAAAAAGAGGAAGTGGGAGCTGGCACCTCGGCTTGCGGGGCCTGCGCCCGGCCCAGTCCCGGCCCAGCCAACAATGCTGCTAAAAAGAGAAACGTTGTTTTCACGCGAAATCAGCAGAAGGGAGTGGTTGTGCGAAGCAGGCGCGCCGGTTGGCGCTGGCTAGGCCTCAAGTTAGCCGTTATCATCGGTACATACGCATCCTTGAGCGCGGTCGATGTCCGTGTGAGCTTCGTTGACTTTCTGGTTCTGGGTGTTGGAAGTCGCTCACGCTGTCGCGGAAAGTGGTTTCGGCCCGGTAAGCTGCGCCGGCATCGGCTTTAAGTGCGGTTCTGCGCATCAAAATGCGCCGCCACTTTCTCCGAAACCGCCTTGGTTGCCGTGATGGGCGTTCCATCTTCCACTCGCGACTGCGCCCAGACGGGCCCCGCCACCGCAAGCAGCAAGCTCACCCGAACCGCTGAAAACCAGCTTTTTTCGCCACGGTTGTCTACAATGCTTTGGTTATGACTTCTTCCGCCTTGGCAATTGCTGCTCCCAGGCCGGCCACGTTCTTGCCGCCGGCGGTGGCAAAGAATGGCTGCCCGCCGCCGCCGCCCTGGATTTCCTTGGCCAGCTCGCGCACCAGCGTGGTGGCGTTCAGCTTGCCGGCTTTGGCGATTTCATCGTCCAGCATCACGGCCAGCTGCGGCTTGCCGTCGATGTCGGCGCCGAGGATGGCCACCAAGTTGGGTACTACCTGGCGCAGGTCGTAGGCCAGCTTTTTGAGGCCATCGGCGCTGCTGGCCTGCACTTGCGCGGCCAGAAAGTTTACGCCGTTCAGGTCCTTTACTTGGGCAGCCAGCTGGTCCT
>DASVTG010000294.1:0-5573 GCA_036387695.1 Hymenobacter sp.
AGCCGAGACCTCTCGCGTGCCACCACTAATCATTGATTACTGCCTCGAGCGAGATGTCTCGGCTGCGCTCGACATGACGGTTTCAATTGGGGTGAATTACGCATAGCCGGCCACTTTGTACACCAGCCACCCGCTGATTTCGTGCAGCAGCAAGCTCAGGTTTTGCAGAGCCGTGGGGTTGGGCACCAGCCAATAGTCGGGCGTGGTGCGCCGGTCGGAGCTGCGGAAGTCGGCGGGGAAGGCAATGGGCTGCAAGCCCATTTTGCGAAAACAGCCCAACGCCCGCCGCTGATGATAGGCGGAGGTGAGCAAAACGAGCGTGTCGTTTTCGGGATACGAGGCAATGAGGCGCTTCGTGAAGAGGGCGTTTTCGCGGGTGTTGCGGCTGCGGTCTTCCACCAGAATGTCGGCGTTGGGCACGCCGCCCAGGCGCAGCAGCGTGGCCAGGTCCTGGGCTTCGGTGTGGGCTTTGGCCAGCACTGCCCCCGACCCGCCCGAGATGATGAACCGGCGCACCCGGCCGGCCCGGTAAAGCCACAGGGCGTTGGTGAGGCGGTCGGCGCCCCGGCCCAGGTAGGCGCGGTCATGCGGCGACTTGTCGACGTCGGTGATGCCGGTGAGCAGCACGGCGGCATCGGCGTGGGCGGGCAGGGCCGACAGCGGCACCGGCGGTATTTCCCAGGCCAGCAAGGCCTCGTTCACCAACGCGTTGTTGGTGCCCAGCAGCGCGAGCAGGGTGGCGGCCAGCAGCCACTGCCGGCGCCGGCGCGGCTGCCGGGCCGCCAGGGCGGCGAGCAGCAGCGCCAGCAGCCAAACGGTGGGCAGAAGGAGGAAGTCGAGAACTTTGGAGAGCAGAAAGAACATAGCCAAAAGTAGCTCGGCTAAGAACCCTGAGTCGCGGACTGCAGCATCAGCTCCCGAATGTGTTTCACCGGCGCGTTGCCGTAGCTGAGGAAGGTTTCGTTGAAGGCTTTCAAGTCGAACGACTTGCCTTGTTTCTGTTTCAGTTCGTCGCGCAGGGCACAAATCTCGGTGTAGCCGGTAAAGTAGCTGCTGAGCTGCACCTGGCTGAGCGTGGCGCGCAGCCACTTGCCGCGGGCTTCGGCTTCTTCCTGGAAACCGTCGCGGCGCAGCAGGGCCACCGCGTCGTTTTCGCGCATGTTTTCCACCTGGATGGCGCGGTCGATGACGGTGTTCAACGTCACGCGCATGTTCCACTTGTCCCAGAGCAGCCACATTTCATCGGAGTTGTTGCCGTAGCCGTTTTCCAGCATCATGCGCTCGGTGTACACGGCCCAGCCCTCCACCATGGCGCCGTTGCCGAAAATGCTTTTCACCAGCGAAGGCGAGCGGTTGGCGTACACCAGCTGGGTGTAGTGCCCCGGGATGGCCTCGTGGATGTTGAGGATTTGCAGGGTGTAGTCGTTGTATTCGCGCAGGTAGCTCTCGGCCTGCGCGGGCGTCCACTCGGCGGGCAGGGGCTCCACGTTGTAGTAGGTGTTGGCGCCTTTGTCGTACGGCCCGGGGGCCGACACGCTGGCGCCCGCGCCGCTGCCGCGCATGTAGAGCGGCGTTTCGCGCACCACCAGCGGCTTGCTGGGGTCCTGGGTCAGGAGCTTTTTGTCGTTTACAAAAGCCACCAACGTGGGAATCTGGCGCTTCACAGCGTCCACGAACCCGTCGCGTGGGGCGTGCTTCAGGGTAAGTTGGTCGATAACGGCCGCAATCATGGCCACGGTATCGGCGGGGGCTTTTTGGCCGGCCAGGTACTTGGGATAGAGCCGAGCGGCGCGCTTGCCCATGTCGTGCAGTAGTTCGGCCTTGTGCTTTAGGGCCTGCTGATAAATTTCGGCTGCCGAAAAGTGCGATTGAATGTCGTAGGCAAACTTCTGGTCGTACAGCTCTTTGCCGATGCGGAACGAGCGAAACGGCCCCTTGGGCAGCACCTCGTTTTTGAGGAAATCCATGTAGCCTTGCACCGCTTGGCGCGTGCTGGCAATGCGGTCCGTCAAGGCCTTTTTTTCCGCCTCGCTCAGACCTGATTTCCGCACCGAGTCGGCCAGCGCGGGCCCGAATACGGCCAGCCCGCCCGCGTTTTGCTTGATGGCCAGCTCGGTGTGCTCGCGGGTGGGGTTGCTGATGTTGGCCTGGGCGGCGGCATAGTACTCCGGGGCGTGGCTGATTTTGTCGGAAATGTTGCGCAGGCGCCGGTCGAGGCGGTAGTAGCGGCCATTGAGCAAGTCGCCCACCGAGGCCCCGAGGTTGTAGCTGGCGGGGTTCCACTGCCACGTTTTGAGCGTGTCGGCGTACCAGCGCTGGGCCCGCAGCTCGTTGCGCAGCAGACGCAGGTCAATCCGGTTGTTGGGCGACAGGCTATCGAGCCCAAACGTACCCAGTGCGGCCAGGTGTTTCTGCGCGAAAGCGGCGTCGCTCTGGCGCTGGGCGGCGTTGGGAATCACCAGCAGCGAGTCGTACTTGTGGTAGCCCTGGCCGGAGGCCGCGTCGGGGTTCTGCTGCCAGAGGGCTTCGATGAATTTCCCTTTGAACGCATCGAACCGGGCATCGGCGCCGGTAGCGGCGGTTTTGTCGGGAGAAGAACAGCCGACCGCGCCCAAGGCGAGCAAGTAGCGAAGTTTCATGCTAAAAGATTTAGGGGATTGTTTCCCGCAGTGGTCGGCGGTGTTGGTGTGCCACTGCGAGCACTGCGCCGACCACTGCGAGCACTGCGGGAAAGCAGCCTGGGACGACAGCAAAGGAACGCCGCAAAGCGCCCCGGTTGCAAAGCCCCGCCGTAGGTTTGTGCTGGCTTTTGCCGCCTACGTACAAGCGCCACACTCCCACCCAAAATTCCCACATGACCTCCTCCCGCATTGAACACGATTTTCTTGGCGAGCGCCACCTGCCGGATTCTGCTTACTACGGCATCCAAACGCTGCGCGCGCTGGAAAACTTTGCCATCACCGGCATTCCCATCCGAGCCGAGCCCCTGTTTGTGCAGGCCCTGGCCTTCGTGAAAAAAGGCGCCGCCCTGGCCAACCGCGACCTCGGCGTGCTGCCCCCCAACATTGCCGAAGCCATTGCGGCGGCCTGCGACCGGGTGGCTGCCGGCGAGTTCGACGACCAGTTTCTCACCGACATGATTCAGGGCGGCGCGGGCACGTCGGTGAACATGAACGCCAACGAAGTCATCGCCAACGTGGCCCTCGAAATCATGGGCCACAAAAAGGGCGAGTACCAGTTCTGCCACCCCAACAACCACGTCAACTGCTCGCAAAGCACCAACGACGCGTACCCCACTGCCTTCCGCATTGCACTGAACAACAAGCTGGTGGGCTACCGCGAGACCCTAGGCGCGCTGGCCGATGCCTTTGCCGCCAAGGGCGAAGAATTCCGCGACATCCTCAAAATGGGCCGCACCCAGCTACAGGATGCGGTGCCCATGAGCATGGGCGACGAGTTTCACGCCTTCGCCACCAACCTGCGCGAGGAGCTGCTGCGCATTGACGACTCGCGCCGGCTCATCGACGAAATCAACATGGGCGCCACCGCCATCGGCTCGCGGGTGAACTCGCCCACGGGCTATCCCGAGCTGGTAACCGACTACCTGCGCGACATCACCGGCCTCAACCTGAGCTTGGCCGGCGACCTTTTTGAAGCCACTTACGACACGGGCGCCTACGTGCAGCTCTCCGGCGTGCTCAAGCGGACGGCGGTGAAGCTCTCCAAAATCTGCAACGACTTGCGCCTGCTTTCCTCCGGCCCGCGCACCGGCTTCAACGAAATTAACCTGCCGCCGCTGCAGCCGGGCTCCAGCATCATGCCCGGCAAGGTGAACCCCGTGGTGCCCGAAGTGGTGAACCAGACGGCGTTTTACGTCATCGGGGCCGACCTCACCGTGACCATGGCTGCCGAGGCCGGCCAGCTCCAGCTCAACGTGATGGAGCCCGTCATCAGCTTCGCGCTGTTTACCAGCATCAGCTACATGACCAACGCCTGCCGCACCCTGCGCGACAAGTGCGTAGTGGGCATCACGGCCAACAAGGCCCACGCCGAAAGCCTGGTGCGCAACAGCATCGGCATTGTGACCCAACTCAACCCGGTCATCGGCTACGAGGCTTCGGCCGAAATTGCCAAGGAAGCTTTGCGCACCGGCAAGTCGGTGCGCGACATCGCCGTGACCGAGCTGGGCCTGCTGAGCGAGGAAAAATGGAATGAGATTTTCACGTTTGAAAACCTGATTCGGCCCGTATTTATCCAGTAGCATAGCGCGCGTATTTCTTTGAGCGTCCTGCTGAGCTTGCCGAAGCATCTCTCCCGCAGTAACTAATTACTTGTGCGGGAGAGATGCTTCGGCAAGCTCAGCAGGACGCTCTTTATTTATGCAGGAAGGTGAGGCCACGCCTGCTGCCTCCGTTCCAACAAACCTCCCCTCTCCCCGTTAAGCTCCGGCTGCTACTTGGCAATCTCTCGCCAACAATCCACCAGCCGCCTGGTTCTACCCCGCACCCTTTCCAAAACACCTATGAAATACAACCTGCTGGGCCGTACTGGCCTGAAAGTATCCGAGCTGTGCCTCGGCACCATGACGTTTGGCGGCAAAGGCTGGGCCGCCGCCATTGGCAACCTCGACCAGGCCGCCGTGGATGAAATCATGAAGCGCGCCATTGACGGCGGCATCAACTTCATCGACACGGCCAACGTGTACTCCGAAGGGCTTTCCGAAGAGCTCACCGGGCAGTCCATCCGCAACCTGGGCGTGAGCCGCGACGACCTGGTGCTGGCCACCAAAGTGCGCGGCAAAATGGGCGAAGGCCCCAACGACGTGGGCCTGACCCGCAAGCACATCGTGGCCCAGGCCGAAGCCAGCCTGAAGCGCCTGAACACCGACTACATCGACCTCTACCAAATTCACAGCTACGACGCGCTGACGCCGCTGGACGAAACCCTGCGCGCCCTGGATGACTTGGTGCGCTCGGGCAAGGTTCGCTACATCGGGGCCAGCAACCTGGCCGCTTGGCAGCTGATGAAGGCGCTGGACATTTCGCACTACGAGCACCTGGCGCGCTTCGTGTCGCTCCAAGCCTACTACACCATTGCCGGCCGCGACCTGGAACGCGAGCTGGTGCCGCTGCTGCAAGACCAGAAAGTGGGCCTGATGGTGTGGAGCCCGCTGGCTGGCGGTTTCCTCAGCGGCAAGTTCACCCGCGAAAACCAGGGCGGCGCCGACGACCGGCGCTCGGGCTTCGACTTCCCGCCCGTGAACAAGGAACTGGCCTTCGACATCATCGACAAGCTGCGCCCCATGGCCGACGCCAAAGGCAGCACCGTGGCCTCCCTGGCCCTGGCGTGGCTGCTGCACCAGCCGGTGGTGAGCAGCGTCATCATCGGCGCCAAGAAAATGGAGCAGCTCGACGACAACCTTAAAGCGGTGGACGTGCAGTTCACCCCCGAAGAATTGCAGCAGCTCGATGAAGTGAGCAAGCTCTCGCCCGAATACCCCGGCTGGATGCTGGACTTCACCGGCGGCGACCGTCAGGCGTAACCTATTCAGCACGATGTAGAGACGCGACACT
>DASVTG010000295.1:0-5141 GCA_036387695.1 Hymenobacter sp.
CCACCAGCACCTGGGCCTGAACCACGACGCCGGCCGCGGCGGCTACGTGTACCGGGAGTGGGCCCCCGCCGCCGAGGCTTTGTTCTTGGTCGGGGATTTCAATGGCTGGGACCGGCAGGCCACTCCACTGCAGCGCTTAGACTTTGGCGTGTGGGAAGTGTTCTTGCCCGATACTGAGTACGCCGGCCGCCTCGCCCACGGCAGCCGCTACAAAGTGCACGTGGTGACGGCTACCGGCGGCAAAGACCGGCTGCCCGCCGCTCTGCGCCGCGCCGTGCAGGACGAAGCCACCAAGGATTTTGCCGCCCAAGTGTGGCGCCCGGAAACGCAATTTGCCTGGACCGACCAGAAATTCAGAATAGCCACCGCAGTAAAAGAACCGCTCATTTACGAGGCGCACGTAGGCATGGCCACCGAGGAAGGCCGGGTGGGCACCTACCGCGAGTTTGCCGAGAACATTCTGCCCCGCATTGAGGCCGGCGGCTACAACACCATCCAATTGATGGCCGTGCAGGAGCACCCGTATTACGGCTCGTTCGGCTACCACGTGGCCAATTTGTTTGCCGCCAGCTCGCGCTTCGGCACGCCCGAGGACCTGAAGTTCCTCATCAACGAAGCCCACCGGCGCGGCATCGCGGTGCTGCTCGACATCGTGCACTCGCACGCCGTGAAAAACGAAGCCGAGGGCCTGGCCGATTTTGACGGCTCCGGCAACCTCTACTTCCACAAAGGCGCGCGCGGCAACCACCCCGGCTGGGACAGCAAGCTGTTCGACTACGGCCGGCCCGAAGTGCAGCAGTTCCTGCTCAGCAACCTGCGCTTCTGGCTCGAAGAATACCACTTCGACGGCTTCCGCTTCGACGGCGTGACGAGCATGCTCTACCACCACCACGGCGAAGGCGTGGCCTTCATGGGTTACGACAATTACTTCGGTCCGGGAGCCGACGAAGACGCCATTCTCTACCTCCAGCTGGCCACCACGCTAGCCCACGAGTTCAAAAAAGGCAGCATTCTCGTGGCCGAGGACATGAGCGGGCTGCCCGGCCTATGCCGCCCCATCAAGGAAGGCGGCGTGGGCTTCGACTACCGCCTGGCCATGGGCATCCCCGACTTCTGGATTAAGCTGCTCAAGCACACGCCCGACGAGCACTGGCCCCTGGGCGACCTGTGGTACACGCTCACGAACCGCCGCGTGGGCGAGAAAACCATTGCCTACGCCGAGAGCCACGACCAGGCCATGGTGGGTGACAAGACCCTTGCCCACTGGCTGTTCGATGCCGCCATTTATGCCCACATGCACAACGTGGACGCCGACCCCGGCGCCGCGCGGGCCCTGGCCCTGCACAAGCTCATCCGCCTGCTCACGCTGGCGGCCGGGGGCGAGGGCTACCTCACCTTCATCGGCAACGAGTTCGGCCACCCCGAGTGGGTCGACTTCCCGCGCGAGGGCAACAACTGGAGCTACCACTTCGCCCGCCGCCAGTGGAGCCTGGGCGACAACCCCGACCTGAAATTTTATCAGATGGGGGCTTTCGACAAGGCCCTGATTCACCTGGCGAAGGAGCAGCACCTGCTGGCCGCCGGCCCCGCCGCCCTGCTCAAGCACGACGAGGAAAACAAGGTGCTGGTATTTGAGCGCGCCGGGCTGGTGTTCGTGGTCAATTTACACGTCGAAAAAAGCCTGGTGGACTACCGCTTCTGGGTGACGGAAGAGGGCAAATACCGCGTGGTGCTCTCGTCGGACAACAACCGCTTCGGCGGCTTCGACCGGCCCGACGAGGCGTTCGAATACGAAACCTACGAGCACCAGCTCAGCCTCTACGTGCCGAGCCGGGTGGCGCTGGTGCTGGAGTTAATGCGGTAGCCATGGCTGGCAAGAAAAATAGGCGTCAGGATTAGGAGAGCAGCTCTTATGCGCGGGGTTGCAAGAGTTTGGCGATGAGGCCAGTCCAACCGGTTTGGTGGCTGGCGCCGAGGCCGCGGCCGGTGTCCCCGTGGAAGTATTCGTGGAACAGCAGGTAGTCCCGAAAATGCGGGTCGTTCTGCAGGCGCGGGTCCGGGCCCAGGGCGGGACGTTGGCCGTGCTCGTCGCGCAGAAACAGCTTGGTCAGCCGCACGCTCAGCGCCGCGGCAATTTCGAGCAGGGTATGGTACTGGCCGGAGCGGGTGGGGTACTCCACCTTGAACTCGTCGCCGTAGTAATGGTGGAAGCGCTGCAAGCTTTCGATGAGCAGAAAATTCGTGGGCATCCACACCGGCCCGCGCCAATTGGAGTTGCCGCCGAACATGTCGGATTCCGACTCCCCCGGCTCGTAGCGCAGGGTCAGGCGGGTCCCGTCGTAGTCCAGGTGGTAAGGGTGGGCTTCGTGGTACTTGCTCAGGGCCCGTATCCCGTAGTCGGACAAAAATTCGGCCTCGTCCAGGGCGCGGGCCAGCAGGCGTTTCACGCGGTGGCCGCGCAGCAGCGAAAGCAGGTGCGTCTGACCGGTGCCCGGCTCCTGCCAGCGGCTGACCAAGCGGGCCAACTGCGGCCGGTTTGCCAAAAACCAGTTCAGGCGGGCCACAAACTGCGGCACCGCCTGCAGCACGGCATCGTCGAGCACTTCCACGGCAAAAAGCGGGATGAGCCCCACCAGCGAGCGGGTTTTCAGGAGCTGCCGGCCGTGGGTGGGAGTGTGGAGCACGTCGTAGTAAAACTCGTCCTCGTCGTCCCACAGGTCCGTGTCGGTGTCGCCCATGTTGGTCATGGCCCCGGCAATGTAGAGGAAGTGCTCGAAGAATTTGCTCGCCAAATCCTGGTAAATCGGTTGGGTCTGGGCCAGCTCCAGGGCAATGCGCATCATGTTGAGGGCGTACATGGCCACCCAGGCCGTGCCGTCGGCCTGCTCGATGTAGGTGCCGCCGGGCAGGGGCGCGGAGCGGTCAAAAAGGCCAATGTTGTCCAGGCCCAAAAAGCCCCCTTCGAAGATGTTGCGCCCGCCGCGGTCCTTGCGGTTTACCCACCACGTAAAGTTCAGCAGCAGGCGGTGGAACACGGTGGCCAGGAAATCAAGGTCGCCCACCCCGTTGTGTTGCTTCTGGTCCTGCTTGTACACGCGCCAGGTGGCCCAGGCGTGCACCGGCGGGTTCACGTCGGAAAAGGACCACTCGTAGGCCGGCAGCTGGCCGTTGGGGTGCATGTACCAGTCCTGGCAGAGCAGCCGGAGCTGGTGCTTGGCGAAGGCGGGGTCGAGCTGGGCCAGCGGCAGGCAGTGGAAAGCCAGGTCCCAGGCGGCGTACCAGGGGTACTCCCACTTGTCGGGCATGGAGATGATGTCGCCGTTGGTTAGGTGTTTCCACCCGGCGTTGCGGCCGTGGGCGCGCTCGGGCGGCGGGGGCGGGAAGGCTGGGTCGCCGGCCAGCCACTGCGGCACGTCGTAGTAGTAGAACTGCTTGCTCCACAGCATGCCGGCCCAGGCCTGGCGCTGCACCCGGCGCGCATCGGCATCAGCCAAGCCCTGCTGGAGCGTGCCGTAGTATTCATCGGCCTCGTGGCGACGCTGGCGCAGCAGGTCGTCGAATTCCGCGAAGGGCGCGGAAAGGCCGCCCGGGCCCAGGCGCAGGCGCAGGACTTGGGTGGCGCCGCCGGGCACCAGCAGGTCGTAGCGGGCGGCGGCTTTGGTGCCGGCGCGCTCGGGGCTTACGGCCGCGGCGTCGCCCTGCACCACGTAGTTGTTGATGCCGTCCTTGAAGTAGCGCTGCCCGGCCATCGGCGCCGTGCCGTAGAGGCGGGCCGTGTTGGTTTCGTTGTCGCAGAACAGCAGGTCGGGGGCCGTGCCCGTAAGGGCGGTGCCCAGGTCAGCTGTCCCCAGAGGCGCCTCGTCGCAGTACAGGCAGAAGTCGCCGCCCAGTCGTTCGTGCCGCACGGCCACGCCGCGGCCGTCCGCGGTGGCGGCCAGGCCGGGGCGGTAGTCGTCGAGCCCCCAGGCCCAGGTGTTGCGCAGCCACAGCTGCGGCAGCACCTGCAGCGGGGCGGCCTCCGCGCCGCGGTTGCTCACGGTGATTTGCAGCAGCAGGTCCTCGGGGCCGGCCTTGGCGTACTCCACGCTCACGTCGAAGTAGCGGTCGTCGTCGAAAATGCCCGTGTCCAGCAGCTCAAATTCGGGCGCTTTGCGGTCGCGGCGGGCGTTTTCCTCTACCAGCCAGGCGTAGGGAAACGCCCGTTGCGGGTACTTGTAGAGCATGCGCTGGTAGGAATGCGTGGGCGTGGCGTCGAGGTAGTAGTACTGCTCCTTCACGTCCTCGCCGTGGTTGCCCTCGGGGCCGCTGAGGCCAAACAGCCGCTCTTTCAAAATGGGGTCCTGCCCGTTCCACAGGGCCAGGCCCAGGCACAGCAGCTGCCGGTCGTCCGAGAAGCCCGCCATGCCGTCCTCGCCCCAGCGGTAAGCGTAAGAGCGGGCCATGTCGTGGGTGCAGTGGGCCCAGGCCTGGCCGTTGGCGGAGTAGTCCTCACGCACCGTGCCCCACTGGCGTTCGGAGAGGTAGGGGCCAAACTTGCGCCAGCCGGCGCCGGGCGCGTCGGCGTCGGCCAGGCGATGGTGTTCAGCAGTCATTTTGCAGTGTTAATGGATAAAGCACCCTCAGCCGCCCGACTCAAACCCGGGGTAGAGCAGCATGCCGCCGTCGGCAAAGATGGTGGTGCCGGTGATGTAGTCGGCCTCGTCGGAGGCCAGCCAGGCGGCGACCTGCCCGATGTCCTCGGGCTCCCCAACGCGGCCATAAGGGATGAGGCGGAGCAGGCTCTTGACTTCCTCGGGCGTGTCGCGGGCCGATTCGTTAATGGGCGTGGCAATGGCGCCGGGGCCGATGCTGTTCACCCGGATGCGGTGGGCGGCCAGCTCCTGGGCCATGCTTTTCATGAGCAGCATGACGCCGCCCTTGCTGGCGGCGTAGTTGACGTGCCCGGCCCACGGGATGACCTCGTGCACGCTGCTCATGCAGATAATCTTGCCCGTGGCCTTGGAGATGTCGGGCTGCGGGCCGCGGCGCAGAAACTCGCGGGCGGCCTCGCGGGCGCAGAGAAACTGGCCGGTCAGGTTCACGTCAATGACTTTTTGCCACTGCTCCAGGGTCATGTCCACGAACTTGGCGTCCTGCTGCAC
>DASVTG010000296.1:0-2886 GCA_036387695.1 Hymenobacter sp.
CCGCTTCGCCGCTCGCCGACCGCTTGGTGGCCATGAACGAGTCGGCCACCATTGTCATGGCCAAAAAGTGCCGTGAGCTTATCGCCAAGGGCTTCGACGTTATCAATCTCAGCTTTGGCGAGCCCGACTTTCAAACCCCGCAATACATCAAGGATGCCGCCAAGCAGGCGCTGGACGACGGCTTCACCTTCTACACGCCCGTGCCCGGCATTCCGGAGCTGCGGCAGGCCATCTGCGACAAATTCAAGCGCGACAACCAGCTGGATTATCAACCCAACCAGATTGTGGTGAGCACGGGCGCCAAGCAGGCGCTGGCCAATGCCGTGCTCAGCCTGGTGAATCCGGGCGACGAAGTCATCGTGTTTTCGCCCTATTGGGTGAGCTACGAGGAGATGGTGAAGCTGGCAGAAGGCACGTCAATTCCCTTGGCGGGCACCCTCGAAAACGACTACAAAGTGACGGCTGCACAGCTGGAGGCCGCCATCACGGAGCGCACCAAGCTCATCATGTACTCCTCGCCCTGCAACCCCACGGGCTCGGTGTTCAGCCGCGAAGAGCTGGGCGAGATTGCGGCCGTCATGGCCCGGCACCCGCAGGTGTTTGCTTTGGCCGATGAGATTTACGAGTACATCAACTTCGTGGGCGAGCACGTGAGCCTGGCGCAGTTTCCGGAGGTGAAGGACCAGGTGATTACCGTGAATGGCTTTTCCAAAGGCTACGCCATGACGGGCTGGCGCCTGGGCTACCTCGCCGCTCGGCCGGACATTGCTTCGGCCTGTGACAAGATGCAGAGCCAGATTACCTCCGGGACGTGCTCCATTACGCAGCGGGCCGGGCTGGCGGCCTTGCGCGGGGGCCGGGCGTCGGCGGATGAAATGGTGGCCGCTTACCGCCGCCGGCGCGACCTGGTGCTGGACATCGTACGCGACATTCCGGGCTTCAAAACGCCGACTCCCAGCGGGGCCTTCTACATTTTTCCGGAGGTGTCGGCCTACTTTGGCCGCACCGCGCCCGATGGTAGCACCATCAACAACTCCCTGGATTTGGCCATGTACCTGCTGAACGACGCGCTGGTTTCGGCCGTGTCGGGCGAGGCGTTTGGGGCGCCGGAGTGCATGCGCTTCAGCACCGCCGCGGCCGACGACAAGCTGGTGGAAGCGTTTCGGCGCGTGAAGGAAAGCCTGGCGAAACTGTAGGAACGCGCCACGGCGCGTTCTGGCGCCGCGCCGCCACGGCCGTATCGGGCCACGGTGCAACGAGTGAACGCGCCGTGGCGCGTTCCTACCTTTGCCAAATGCCTGTCGATTCTCTGCAAACGCTGTTCGAAAATTTTAATAATCTGCGCGTCCTCATCATCGGCGACGTGATGGTGGATGCTTACGTGTGGGGCCGTGCCACGCGCCTCTCGCCCGAGGCGCCCGTGCCGGTGGTGCACGTGGCCCGCACCGAAAACCGCCTGGGCGGGGCCGCCAACGTGGCCCTGAACGTGCAAGCCCTGGGCGCCACACCGCTGCTGTGCGCCGTTATCGGCAACGATGCGGGCGGCGACCAATTGGTGCAGCTGTTGCACGAGCGGCACTTGCCTACCGAGGGAATTATTCGCAGCGCCCACCGGCCCACCACCGTGAAGCAGCGCATCCTGGCCCACGGTCAACAACTGCTGCGCATCGACTCCGAGGTGGAAACCGACATCAATGCCGACGAGCGCACGCAACTACTAGCCGCTTACGATGACTTGCTGGACCGCGCCGACGTGGTGGTGTTCGAGGATTACGACAAGGGCGTGCTCAACGAAGCCATTATCACCGAATGCATTGCCCGCGCCCGGCAGCGCAACGTTCCCACGGTGGTGGACCCAAAGAAGAAAAATTTCCTCGCTTACCGCCACTGCACGCTGTTCAAGCCCAACCTGAAAGAGCTGCGCGAAGGCCTGAAGCTGGAGTTCGGCGAGCCCAACGCCGACCGTCCGGGCTTTGAGGCCGCCGTGGCCCGGCTGCGGGAGGAGCTAACGCCTGAAACCGTGCTGGTCACGCTGTCTGAGCACGGCGTGTTTGCCCAGCAAAACGGGCATAAAACCTACTTGCCGGCGCATTTGCGCACCATTTCCGACGTGTCCGGTGCCGGCGACACGGTCATTAGCATTGCCGCGCTGTGCGTGGCGCTGGGCCAGTCAGCGGCTTTCACGGCGGCACTGGCCAACCTGGGTGGCGGGCTAGTGTGCGAGCAAGTGGGGGTGGTGCCCGTGGAAAAATCGCGCCTGCTGGAAGAAGCCGAGGGGGCCGGGCTGAAGGCCTGAATTGGGCCCGCCCTCACAAGGCCCGACCAGCGAACTTACTTGTTCGTCAGGTTTTTAATCACCCGTGCCGGATTGCCAACTGCAAGGGAATAAGCCGGAATGTCTTTGGTAACCACCGAGCCTGCTCCAATCACGCAGCCGGGCCCAATGGTGACTGCAGGGCAAATAACGGAACCGCCCCCAATCCAGCAGTCGTCACCGATGGTAATCGGCCGGCCCAGCTCCAGCGTGCGCCGAACAACGGCATCGAGGGGATGCGTGGCGGCGTACAATTGCACGGCCGGCCCAAACATCACATTGGAGCCAATGGTGACCTTGGCCACGTCGAGCACCACGCAATTGACGTTGAAATACACGTTGTCGCCACAATGGATGTTGCTGCCGTAGTCGCAGTGAAAGGGCGGCTCAATGTAGAAATTATGGCCCGTGTGGGGCAGGAGTTCGGCCAAAATCACGCGGGCGGCATCAGTGAGCAGGTATTCCGTCACGTTCAGGCGGTGCAACAACTGTTTGGCCCGGGTGCGTTCCTGCACCAGCGCAGGGTCGGAGGCGGCGTAAAGCTCGCCGGCCAACATTTTTTCTTTTTCGCT
>DASVTG010000297.1:0-5047 GCA_036387695.1 Hymenobacter sp.
ATACTTATTTCTTGTGCGCTTATAAATTATTGTTTCTACAGCTTATGTAGCTGGTTAGGGGAATTTAGATGCGTATTCTTTACAGGTACAAAAGTTTCCAAGCAACAATAGCGCCCATAGAAGCTAAGAGTAACAATAAGCTCGTATGATTTATGATAATACATCTACAGCACAAAATAGTATAAATTTTTTCTTCTTCTTAAACTTTTTTATACTTTATTTGTTGAAAGGACCAGACTCCAAAACAGACTCATAGCTCACCTAAATGCCCAAACTTATAGACTATCCCCGGACAACCTATGCCGGTGCCTGGGAGCTTGGAGAAATTGTGGATGACACCGGAGGAAAGTGTGCCATCGATACAGCAGCCAGAAAGCTCAACCGTAAGGTCAGCGGCTCATTTAAGGCCATCATTGGCTCTGCCGTGAAGTTTGGCTTACTCACAAGCAAACGGGACTTACTAACCACCACGACTCTTTTCAAGCGAATAAAACACGCTTATGACAAGCAGGAAGAGTTATTATTCCACCGCGAGGCATTCCTAACTCCCCCTCTCTTTACCCAACTATGCAGGAAATTTCGCTCCAGGGAATTGCCAGTGCAAATGCTCGACGTAATGCTGATACGCGAGTTCGGGGTGGAAGAAATAAACGCACAAGGCGTAGCAAAGGCCTTTGTGGAAGGGTGCCGAATGGTGGGCTTGCTGGATGAACACAACATTGTGGCAGACATCGACGCGCTGGCGGCGCAAAAACCTCCAAGGCGCGAACTCGCAAGCGTGATACCAAGCGCAAATACTTTTCGCAACCCAACCGGTGCCAACGCCGCAACAGCAGAAGTTTTCGACCAAAACGATGCCGCAGTGCCAACTGATTCGGTGAACGGTCTAGCGTTTGTACCCGAACCGAAAGCTTCCTCACAACGTCCACCGGCTTCGATGCCCAAACCCAGCGGAGCGGACGCCATAGCTAACTTGTTCGGACTGCTTGATGGGCCGGCTTCCGTAACGGTGGAGCAACCACGGCCGAGCGAGAACGCCGAACCAACTGCTGAAACCCGAAACAATCCCTCTCCACCCCAACCCGCTCCTAGCTTCCAACAATCGCCGCGAAATGCAGAGGCTAATGTTCAGGCTGGTTATCAACTGCAAATGACCGGACCAGGAGTTAACACCATTCTGTCAATCACCGAGGAGGAAGACATTGCCATTGCAATGGCTTTACTCGAGAAAATCAGGCGCCAGCTACGAGCCTAGAAAACTCAACAACCAGGTGGCTTAACCAACCGAACCCACGCAAGGCCTTACTGATTTTCAGTGAGATGCCTTGTGTTGGGCAGGCGGTGACGTTCCTGTAGTACGTCAATGACCTCAGTTAAAGAGACTCCGGAAGCAGCCAGTAAAACAATTAAATGGTACAAAAGGTCGGCTACTTCTCCGGGCAAAGTGGCGCGGCTGCCGCCCACCGCATCTATCACCGTTTCCACGGCCTCCTCTCCCACTTTCTGGGCAATTTTTTGGATGCCTTTGTTGAACAGCGACACGGTATAAGACGTCGGCGCGCGCTCGGGAAACTCACGGCGTTCTACCACCAAACGCTCCAGAGAGGCCAAGAAGCCAATTGGCGCAAAAGGCGCCTGCGTTTCGTTAGCCTGCTCAAAGCAGCTGGTGGTGCCCCGGTGGCAAGTGGGGCCGGCGGGCCGCGCGCGAATGAGCACGGCGTCGGCGTCACAATCCACGTGATGGCTCACCACGCTGAGGTAATTGCCGCTGGTTTCCCCTTTGGTCCACAGCCGGCTCTTTGAGCGAGAGAAAAACGTTACGCGTTGCTCCGTGCAGGTTTTTGTCCAAGCTTCCGCGTTCACATAGCCCAGCATGAGCACTTGCCCGGTATCGGCGTCTTGTACGATGGCCGGCGCCAAGCCCGTTACGGCATCAAAACGCAATTCGTCGGCGGAGGTGAAAGAGGACATAAACGAAGGCAAGCGAGGGAAGTAGGAAAAGAAAACTTGTTCTAAAGCCGAATGGGAATGCCCGCGGCGTGCAAATACTGCTTCAGCGTGGGCAAAGCGGTTTCATTGAAATGAAAAATGCTGGCGGCCAACGCGGCGTCCGCACCTCCGACTTGAAAAACGGCCGTGAAATCGGCTGGCTGACCGGCCCCTCCGGAGGCGATGACCGGCACCGGCACGGCGTCGCTCACGGAGCGCGTTAGTTCCAGCGCGAAGCCGGACTTGGTCCCGTCGTGGCTCATGGAGGTCAGCAGCAGTTCTCCCGCCCCCAATTCGGCGGCGGTGCGGCACCACTCCACGGCTTGGCGCCCGGTGGGCTGCGTTCCAGCGCGCGTCATCACCTGCCACTGCCCTTCGACCAGCCGCGCGTCGACCGCCACCACCACGCACTGCGAACCAAAACGACGGGCCAACTCGGCGATGAATTCCGGACGGGCCAAGGCCGCCGAGTTGATGGACACTTTGTCGGCTCCGCTCAGCAGCAGCGCCTCCACGTCGGCCACGGTGCCGATGCCGCCCCCCACGGTAAAGGGGATGTCGAGCACCCGCGCCACGTCACGCACCAGTTCGGTGAGGGGTTGGCGGCGTTGGTTGGTGGCCGTAATGTCAAGAAACACCAACTCGTCGGCCCCCTCGCGAGCATACCGCGACGCCAGCGCCACCGGGTCGCCGGCATCGCGCAGGCCCTCAAATTGAATGCCCTTGACCGTGCGGCCGTCGCGCACATCGAGGCAGGGAATGAGACGCTTTTTAATCACAATGCAAACGAAAAATGCCTTGAGGCTTGGTGAGGAAGTGAGGGACTACAAGAATGCGCGCAAGTCAGCCAAGGAAATGGTGCCCTCGTACAATGCCTTGCCGATAATGGCCCCGTGCAAACCGGCTTCGGACAGTTGTTCGAGGTCGGCCACGGTGGTGACGCCGCCGCTGGCAATGAAGCGCGCCGTCGGGAAATCCTGCACCAACTGGCGGTAGGTGTTCACGGCGGGGCCTTGCAGCAAGCCGTCTTTGCTCACGTCCGTGCAAATGAACGTGGTGGCCCCAGCGGCTAGGTAATCGGCCAAAAAATCTTTCAACAGCAACGCGCTTTGGTCCGCCCAAGCGTTGATTAGGATGTGTTCACCGCGGTAGTCGGCCCCCAGAAAAACCGTTTCGGCGCCGTGACGCGCCAGCCAACCGCGCACGGTCTCGGGTTCGCGCACAGCCAAGCTGCCCGCCGTGGCGTGGGCGGCGCCGGCAGCCAGCACCTGGGCCAAGGCCGCATCGGTCTGAATGCCGCCGCCCGCGTCAATGTCCAGCGAAGTACGCCGGGCAATGGCTTCCAGTACGGGCAGGTTTACGGGCTTTCCGGCCCGCGCACCGTCCAAATCCACCAGGTGCAGGCGCCGCACGCCCGCGTCGGCAAAGCGCTGCGCCACGGCCACGGGGTCGGCATCGTAGGTGGTTTGACGCGCAAAATCACCGGCGCTTAACCGAACGCATTGCCCGTTGATGAGGTCGATGGCGGGGATAATTTCCACGGTAAAGCTTTAAAACGTAAGGTTACAAATCAAGAAAATTGGCGAGGATGCGCGTGCCGACGGCCCCGCTCTTTTCGGTGTGGAACTGAACGCCGTGAAAATTGCCATGCTGCACGGCCGCGCTAAAAGGCGCCGGATGGAGCGATTGCGCCGTGGTGTACGCTCCCACCGGAGCGTAATAGCTGTGCACGAAATAGACGTGGTCCGTTTCGTTCAGCCCGGCAAACAACGGCCCTTGCAGGGCCTGCAGGTTGTTCCAGCCCATGTGCGGCACTTTGTGACCGGGGTCGGAAACAAAACGCTGAACCTTGAAAGGCAAAAGCCCCAACATGGGCGTGTCGTTCTCTTCGCTGTGCTGGCCGAGCAGCTGCATGCCCAGGCATATGCCCAGGAAAGGCTGCTTGAGGGTGGGCAGTACTTGGTCGAGCCCGGCGGCGCGCAGGGCTTGCATGGCCGAAGAAGCTTCGCCCTCGCCGGGAAACAATACCTTATCGGCACGGCGCAAAACCTCCGGGTCGGCCGTGAGGGTGGGAAAAGCCCCCAGGCGTTCCAACGCAAACAGCACAGACTGCACGTTGCCGCCTTTGTAGTCAACTACTGCAATTTCCATTCAGCCGCTTGTTATTCATTTGACAAATCACTCAACAATCTTTATTCCACATTTGTGAAATAATACGAGCTCTATAGAATTCCCTTGGTACTTGGAATAACGCCGGACTCATCACGCTGCAAAGCCATTTTAATAGCCTTGGCCACGGCCTTGAAAATGGCTTCAATCTTATGGTGCTCGTTGTCGCCGGTGCAAGCAATGTTCAGCGTTGCCCGCGAGTTATCCGTGAACGATTTAAAAAAGTGAAAGAAGAGCTCAGTGGGCAAGTCCCCTACCCGCTCCCGCCGGAACTCAGCGTTCCACACCAACCACGGGCGGCCCGAGAAGTCGATGGCCGCCTGCGCCAAAGCCTCGTCCATCGGCAGCAAGAACCCATAGCGCGCCAGTCCGCGCTTGTCGCCCAGCGCTTGCGAAAAAGCGGTGCCGAGCGCTAAAGCAGTGTCTTCCACGGTGTGATGCTCGTCAATATGCAAATCACCTTTTACACTTATGTGTAAATCGACCCCACTGTGCCGGCCCAACTGCTCTAGCATGTGGTCGAAGAAACCCAGACCGGTGTGAATGTCGGTTTGCCCGGTGCCGTCCAGATTAAGGCGAATCGATATTTGGGTTTCGTTGGTGTTGCGCTCCATCGAGGCGACGCGCTCGGGGTAGCGCAAGTGCCGGTAGATGGCTTCCCAACTGGTGGTGGTGAGCGCCGCGCGCGGGTCGGCCTCCTCTCCTATCAAAATGGCTTTGGAACCAAGATTGACGGCCAACTCCACATCGGTCAGTCGGTCGCCGATGACGTAAGAATTGGCAAGGTCGTATCCGTTGGCTTCGTCGAGGTAGCGGCCAAGCAACCCGGTGCCGGGCTTGCGGGTCGCGAGGCCCTCACGGGCAAAGCTGCGGTCGATGTGCTCGGCGG
>DASVTG010000298.1:0-4144 GCA_036387695.1 Hymenobacter sp.
AGCAGGCGGGTGCTGGCCTGCAGGGTCTCGGTGCCCGTGGCGTCGAGGTGGCGAAGCAAGGCCGTGAGCGCCATCTCGGGGCTGACGCGGGCGGCTAGGTCGGCCATTTCGTAAGGCTGCCATTGGCTCACCCGCAACTCATTTTCGATGATTTCAGCTGCGCCTTCGCCCGGATGCACCAGCCCAACCCCCAGCCAGTACAGCGTTTCGAGGGTGCGCAGGCTGGTGGTGCCCACCGCCAGCACGGGCCTGGGCTGGTGCGCCAGCAGCTGCCGCAGCAAGGCCGCCGTCACCAGAATGGGTTCGGTGTGCATCGGGTGGCCCGCCATGTGGTCGGCTTTCACTGGCTGAAACGTGCCCGCGCCCACGTGCAGCGTGACGTGGCCAATGGAAAACCCGTGCTCCTGCAATTCAACCAGCAGCTCGGGGGTGAAATGCAGGCCGGCAGTAGGAGCGGCCACGGCGCCTTCGGTGGCCGCGTACACGGTTTGGTAGCGCACGGCATCGGTGGCGGTATCGGGGCGGCCCAGGTAGGGGGGAAGAGGCAAGTGGCCGGCGGCCCGCAGCACTTCGGCAAAGGGCAAGCCCGCCGGGGCCCACCGAAAATCAAGCAGGGCCGTGCCCGCTTCTTGCATATTGCGCTCGGCCCACAGGGTGGCAGCTTGGCCATCTTCCGTGGTAAAATCTATCGTTACGGGTCCTTCTTTCCAGCGTCGGCCGTTGCCCACAAGGCAGCGCCAGGTGCAAGAAGCCGTTTGTTGGAGGGCCAATTCCAGGCTGCGGTGCGGGGCCACCGGTTCCAGGCAAAACAGTTCTACTTGCCCGCCCGTGGGCCGGCGAGCCAACAGCCGCGCCCGCACCACGCGGGTGTCGTTAAAAATCAGGAGCGCGCCGGGAGGCAATTCACCGGGTAAATCGCGGAAATGCTTATCGGAAATGGCTCCGTTTCGGCTAACCAGCAAGCGGCTGGCCGAGCGGTCGGGCAGCGGCTCAGGAGCAATCCGCTCGGCCGGCAAAGGGTAGGTGAAATCGTGGATGGAAAGGTGGCGTGGGTCCGGTGCAGTCATGGCCGCAAAGGTCAGGTACAAAGGTGCTAAAAGTTGAGAGTTAAAAGTTAAAACGCTCGTTATTAGCAACTTTAACTTTTAACTCTCAACTTTTAACTTGCCACATTGACTCACTTGCGCCGGAAAATCAACAGGTGCTGCTGCGGCAGCCGCTCAATGGTTTGCACAAACTCCAGGCCCACGGCGGCCATCTCTTTGCGCGCCTGTTCCACGCTCATTTTGTGAATGCGTTTGATGGGCACGTTGGCGTCTTCAGCCCGGTACTCTACCAGCGCCAGGCGGCCGGTGCCGGGGCGGAGCGAGCGCCGAATGGCCCGGGCCATTTCCCGCGGATGGTCAAATTCGTGGTAGGCGTCCACAATCAGCACCAGGTCCACGCTGTCGGCGGGCAGGGCCGGGCTGGTGGTGGTGCTGAGCACGGGCCGCACGTTGGGCGCGTTGAAGCGGCGCTTGTTGGATTGCAACGCCGCAATCATCTCCGGCTGGATATCCACCGCAAATACCCGCCCCTTGGGGACTTTCTTGGCCAACTGAAACGTGAAAAACCCCGTGCCGGCCCCAATATCGGCCACCACGTCGGTGGGTTTCAGCCGGAGTTCGTTGAGCAGAATGTCGGTGCCTTCTTCCTGACGGCGGCCGCTGCGCTCCAGCCAGCCGGCGCCTTCGTGGCCCATGACGTGGGCAATTTGACGGCCCATGTAATAGGTGCCAATGCCGTTGGGGTCGCGGGGAGGAGCCGTTTCGTAGCCACTGGTGTCGTTGCGCACCACGGTTTGTAAGCGCCGCAAAGCGTTGGCCGAGGGATGCGTTTCGGCAGGCAGTTGCGTGCAGCTCAACAGCAGAAAACCGATTCCGCTGCCAGCGCCTATGGTGCCAACCGCCCGCTGCCATGTTGAAAAACAGTAACTCATACGATTTGCAAGTAAGCACATTTGGTTTTATCAACAGCAACAGCCCGCCATGCGTTCAGCCTGGGCCGTTCGGCCGGTTTGGTCGTATGTGGCAAGCCTCGTTGACTGGCCTAATAAGAAAATGAGCCCAGATATTCACCAGTTTGTAGTTTTCGCCGTAAAACGGGCATTTCCGTCTTCTATTACCTCAACCCATCACCCATGAAGAACTTTTTTCTCCCGTTCGCCAAGTTTGCAGCCGTGGCTGCCTGTGCCCTCACGCTGGGTAGCTGCAACCGCGCCGAATACGCCATGCTGCCAAAAGGCGGCTCGTACCACGGCGTAACGCGGGTGGTCACTCCCGTACCCGCCAAGGCACAAAGTGAGATTAAAGTAACCGCCCCAACTGCGGCTGAACCTAGCGCACCCGTGGCCGTTGCTTCCGCCGAGCCGGCTGCAACCGCTGCACCAGCTAAACCTGCTGCCACGGCAAAAACTCCTGCTGTGGAGCCCTCGCCGGCAACCAAAGTGGCTACTTCCGCTACAACGGCCGCCGCGCCAGCTCCCAAACTGAATGTATTGCAGCGCGTGGCACTAAGCAAGGCCACTCATAAGCTCAGCAAGCTTGCGCAGCGCTCCACTGCGGCTCGCCAGCACGACAATACCGCCTCTACGTCAAAAGCCTCCGCTATCAGCGGCAACCTACGCATCGGAATTGTGCTGTTGCTAATCGGTTTGCTAATTAGCCTTTTCAACGGCCTAATCGGTAGCATCGTCGCCCTGGTAGGGGTAATATTCATCGTACTGTGGTTGCTTGACTCATTGTAGTCCCTATCCGTAACCTGCACAAAAAAGCCCTGCCCGAAAATCGAGCAGGGCTTTTTTGTGCAGGTTACGGTCGCTTTACATAGGGTCCACGTCGGCCACCAAGCGGGCTTGTTTGAATTCCTTCTGGTCTTTCACCACGTCCATGGCCGCGCAAATCTGCTCTTTGGCCCATTTCAGGGCCGTGTGGGCCCGGTCGAGCTTGATGGTGATTTCCTGCAGGTAGAAGTTGCGGATGCGGAAGATATACGGAGCCTCCGGCCCCAGCACGGCCGCTCGGCCCAGCCGGTCCACTAGCTCCTGGGTCAGCAAAATGGCGGCCTGCTCACCCAAGCCCTGCTCCACGTGCTTCACCGTCATCTTGATGACGCGCATGAATGGAGGGTAGCCGTGCTCTTGCCGCTGCATGATTTCGTAGTTGTAGAACTCCACGTAATCGTTGCGAATGACTTTGTCGAAAATCACCTGCATGGGGTCGGCGGTTTGGATGATGACTTTGCCCTTTTTGCCCTTGCGGCCGGCCCTTCCGCTCACTTGCACAAACATCTGGTAGGCCCGCTCGTGGGCCCGGAAATCGGGGTAATGGATGATGCTGTCGGCATTGATGATGCCCACGAGGCTTACGTTGGCAAAATCGAGGCCCTTGGTCACCATTTGGGTGCCCACCAGCACGTTGGTGTTCTGCTTCTCGAAGTCCGAGATGATTTGCTGGTAGCTGTTTTTAGCGCGCGTGGTGTCCAAATCCATGCGCTGAATATTAGCCTGCGGCAGCATGATTTTGAGGTCGTCCTCAATCTTTTCGGTGCCAAAGCCCTGGGTTTTTACGGCGCGGGAGCCGCAGGCGGGGCATTTGGTCACCATGGGGTCGTGGTAGCCGCAGTAGTGGCAGCGCAGCTCGTGGCTGTGCTTGTGGTAGCTCAGGCTCACGGCGCAATTAGTGCACTTGGGTATCCAGCCGCAGTCCTGGCAGGCCACCACGGGCGCGTAGCCACGCCGGTTCTGAAATAGGATTACCTGCTCCTGACGGCCCAGCGTTCGCTCCACTTCGCCCAGCAAATCGGCGGTGAAGTGGTTGTGCATGGTCTTGTGCTCGCGGGCCTTGCGGGTGTCCACCAGCTCAATGTCCGGCATTCCGGCTTCGCCAAAACGCTGTTGGGCTCGGCCACGCCGGCGGTGGAAACCTATTACCAGGCCCGGCAGGGCCGCTATGGCCTGGTGTCGCTCACCAAGCGCTTTGGCGAGGCCGGCATGCCGGACATTGAGCTAGTGGATACGCGCAAAGCCCGCGAGCACAAAACCATGCATAATCACTTTACGGCCGATTTGCTAGGTGAAATCGAGCGCAAGCTCGGCGCGCAGGAG
>DASVTG010000299.1:0-4313 GCA_036387695.1 Hymenobacter sp.
ATATTAGCTTTTTCCTGTACTGCCATACCCACCCGTGCCGCGTTGGGTTGCGCTCAGGGTTTCGACGGGCTGCCACTCAATGATTTCGTGTTTCGCAACGACCAGCTGGGCAATACGTTCGCCATCATTCACCACAAACGGCTCGTTCGATAAATTCACCAGCAGCACCCGGATTTCGCCCCGGTAGTCGGCATCAATCGTTCCCGGACTGTTCACGATGCCGACGCCGTGCTTCACGGCCAAGCCGCTGCGCGGGCGCACCTGCGCCTCGTAGCCCACCGGAATTTCCAGGCTTAGGCCCGTGGGAATGAGCTGGCGCTCCAACGGAGCCAGCGTGACGGGGCCGTTGGGCAGGTCGGCGCGCAGGTCCAGGCCGGCGGCGTGGGGCGTTTGGTACTCCGGCAGCGGATGGCGCGAGCGGTTGATGACGGGGATTTGCATGCTGGGCTTGGTTAACGAAGGTGGGCAAAGATAGGCACCGCCCTATACCGGTTGTGGGGCTGTTAGGCCGCTACCGCTGGCATCCGGCGCGGCCGCTCCACCAAGTACAGCGCCGCCAAAAAGGCCACCGTCAGCCCCGCGTGCCAGGCGTGGCGCATCCACCAGTCGTCTACCTGCACCCACCAGCCCAGCGCCACCAGCCCCGACGCCGCCAGCAGCCACAGCCCCAGCCGCAGCGCCGGGTAAGGCACCGGGAAATGCCGCTCGCCCAGCCGCCAGCACAGCACAGCCATGGCGAAATAGCAGACCAGTGTGGCAATGGCGCAGCCCAAATAGCCGAGCACCGGAATCAGCAGGAAGTTAAGGGCGATGGTGAGCACCGCGCCGCCCGCGCCAATGTAGGTGCCGTAATACGTCTTATCGGTCAGCTTAAACCACACCGACAGGTTGTAGTACACGCCCAGAAACAGGTTGGCCAGCAATAGAACCGGCACCACTATTAGCCCCTGCAAGTACTCGGGCCGGCGCAGAAACAACTGCCCAAAATCCTCCACGTTCAGGCTGATGCCCACAAAAATCACGGCGCAGCACAGCGTGAACCACTTCAGCACCATGGCAAACGTAGCCGGTGAGTTTTTCTCGGCGCTTTGAGCAAAGAAGAAAGGCTCGGCCGCGTACCGAAATGCCTGAATGACCAAGGACATGAAGATGCTAAGCTTGTAGCAGGCGCCATAGATGCCCACCGCCGTGAGACTGCTTTGCCCGGGATAGAAGTTATCGGGCAGCCACTTGGGCAGCAGAATGCGGTCGAGCGTTTCGTTCACCATGCCAGCCAATCCCATCAGCATCAAGGGGTAGGCGTAGCGCAGCAGCGGCCTGAGGAAGGCCAGCCTCAACCGGAAGCGGAAGTCCAGCAGCTCGCGCCACAGCAGCAGCAGCGTAAATCCGCTGGCAAACAGATTAGCCAGAAAAACATAGCCTACTCCCACCGCAGGGTCATACAAGCGCGCCACCAGTGGCTGCAAAGCAGGCAGCCACTCGCCGTTTGCCACTGCCGGGCACAGCACTATGAAGAACAGGTTCAGGGCCACATTGACCACGATGCCCGCTAGCTTGATGGAAGCAAACTTGCGCGCCTTGTTTTCGAGCCGCAGCCGCGCGAACGGAATGGCCGTAAGGGCATCCAGCCCCAATATCAAAGCCACCCACACGGCGTATTGCTCGTGGCCGGGCGGAATCTCCAGCAGTCCCAACAGTGGCCGCGCCAGCAGCACCAGCAGCGCCGTAAGCACCGCCGTGCTCACGAACAGCAGGCTCAAGACCCGGCTGTACAACTCGTCTCGGTCGGTGCCGGCCCGGTTCGCGAAGCGGAAGTACGTGGTTTCCATTCCGTAGGTGAACACCACGTTCAGAAACGACACGTAGGCGTAGAGCCCCGTTACCACGCCGTACTCAGCTGCCGCAAAGGCCCCCGTATAGATGGGCACCAGCAAATAGGTGAGCACCCGGCCCACTATGCTGCTGACCCCATACACCGCGGTTTGCGACGCTAACTTTTTGGCTACACTCATTCTTTAGTAATGAAGAATGAGGAACGGAGAAGGAAGAACTGAGTGGCAGCACTGCGTGCATTTCCTCATTCCGCGCTCTGCATTCCTCATTAAAACAGAAGGCTATTTTCCCGTAAACACCGCGGCGCGCTTCTCCACGAATGCAGTGGTGCCTTCCTTGAAATCGTCGCTCTCAAACGCCCGGCCGAAGGATTTAACCTCCATCTCATAGCCGTCGGCTTCTTTGGCGTAGTGCGCGTTCACGCACTCCAGCACCATGCCCACGGCCAGGGGCGCCTTGCCCAGAATTTTGCCGAGCAGCTGCTGGCAAAAGGGCAACAGCTCAGCCTGGGGCACTACATGGTTCACCAAGCCCAGGCGCAGGGCCTCATCGGCCTTCACCTGGTCGGCCGTCAGGAGCAGCTCAATTGCCTTGCCTTTGCCAACGAGCTGGGGCAGGCGCTGGGTGCCGCCATAGCCTGGCAGCAAGCCCAGGTTCACCTCGGGCTGGCCGAAACGGGCGTTGTCGGCGGCCACGCGCATGTGGCAGGCCATGGCCAGCTCGCAGCCGCCGCCCAGCGCAAAACCGTTCACGGCCGCAACCACGGGCTTGGTGCTTTCCTCAATCCGGCAGAAGGCTTCTTGCCCGCGCTCGGCGGCACGGGCTGCCTGGGCTGGCGTAAGGGCCGCGAGCTCGGCAATGTCGGCTCCGGCCACAAAAGCCTTCTCCCCGCTACCCGTCACGATAATGCCGCGCACCTGGGGTTCGTCCAAGGCGCGCTGCATGGCCTTATCGATGTCTTCGATGGTGGCCGCGTTCAGCGCATTTAGCTTGCTGGGACGATTAATGGTGAGGGTAAGGATGCCGCTGGCAGCATCCAGTTCGTATAGCAGGTTTTCGTAGGAAGCAGGCATAATAAAAAGGGACCTGATTGGTTTGGCCCGACCAAAGATAGAGCACAGGCACGCTGAGGCTGGTCAGGCCAAAGGCAGTGCTCGCCGTCTGCAAGGTTCCGTCAGCCGAGACCGGGCCTCCGTGTGACTCCAATTTTTATGCTTTGAAGAGCAGCGTAACCCAACACATCTATAAATAAACAATAAGATTTAACCACACACTCCACTCTTTCACACCAAGCACCTCACTGTTATGGGCTTTGTTTCCGAATTCAAAGAATTTATTTCCAAAGGCAACGTGCTCGACTTGGCCGTCGGCGTCATCATCGGCGCAGCTTTTGGCCGAATCGTTACCTCCCTCACCGACGACATCCTGATGCCCGTCCTGAGCTTGTTCACCGGCGGCATCGACTTCCAGAACATGTTTGTCACACTCGATGGCAAGTCGTACGCCACCTTGGAAGAAGCCCGAAAAGCGGGTTCGGCCGCCGTGGCTTACGGCAATTTCCTCAACGCCGTCATTTACTTCCTCGTCATTGCCTTCGTCATTTTCTGGGCCGTGAAGCTGGCCAACCGCATGAAGAAAGCGCCCGTCGAGGTAGTGGCCGTGCCCGCGCCCCCCACCACCGACCAGCAGTTGCTCATGGAAATCCGAGACTCGTTGCGCGCCGGTCGCATGTAAAAATGACGAATCCGTTCAGCGTGAAAAAACCGCTGCCCGTCGAGCGATGGGCGGCGGTTTTGCATTATTAGCTTCAAGTTCTCATTTTATTAGAGGCAGGTAATCAATCGATTCAAAATAAGTTGCGAACTTAGGGCCAGCTTAAGCACGGATGCACTCTATTGCAACTTGCGCTGAACCACTCATCCGCTGCATTCGTTAGTGGGTTACTTTTCTCCTTTCCCCCTCCTCTCCGCTGATATGAAATTTCTGCTTACGGCCGTCCTTTTAAGCGGCTTCAGCATTGCCGCCACCTCGGCAGCGCACGCCCAAACGGGCCCCGCTTTTCCTACCGCAGGCCAAGGCACCAGCGAAGAAGGCGCCCGCCGCAACACGGGCAACAACGCTCAGGAACTAGCCCGCAACCAGCGCCGCGCCGCCATGACCCCTGACCAAATCAAGCGTGACCAGCAAATGGAGCTGCTGGAGGCCCGCACCGGCAACACCAGCTTCGGCCGCAACGGTGGCCCCGAGCGCCAGTTCGATTCCAACCGCAGCGGCGGCTTCATGGTGCGCAAGTTCAAAACCCAGCCCGGCAAGCCCGGCTACGTGTCGCAGAAACGCGGCATGAGCCACCCCGTTGGCGCCTCCAATCCCCAAGGCAAACCGCTGGTACACAAACGCAAAAGCAAGAACAAGTTTCTGTTCTTCTAAGCTTAAAGTTTCAGACAAAGAAAAGCCCCGACTGCAATGCAGCCGGGGCTTTT